>QMUE01000129.1 GCA_003663535.1 Thermococci archaeon | reverse complement strand
TGTTGGAAATGAAGATCTTCCTGAAGACATAAAAGGAGCTTTAGAAGTGCTTTACGATTTAAAGAAAGCTGTAGCTGATACTGGACACATTTCTGGAGAGATGCATGGCGAGTGGGAAAATAAGGAGTGGTGCGAACATCGGGCCAAAGTTTAGGCCTTTATATTCCACTTTTCTTTGCTTAAAAAGAGATACGCTTCACCCTCGAGCTCACGAGGCACAAAGTTTATTAAAATATCTGCATTTTTTACACTCTCCCTAATATTCTTACCCAATGAAACCTGATTTTTAGCAAAGAGATTTTCAATGACCTCCACCACCCCTTCCTCAACACCTTTCTCTGAATAAAGTCTTTTCCCTCTTACCCATACTTTTTGGTTTTTTCCATAAAAATCTAAAGCTCTATTAGTAAGAAATTCTGGACCTAGTTTTAGTTTTGTCCTTGGCCTTTTTATCCTATCAATCTCAAGCATGATGAAAGCTTTATCTTTATACCCCCAGTTCGAATCAAAAACTTCAAAGCCTTCTTTTTTCAAGCTTTTTTCGAGGCCTTTTGCACTTCTCTCAAGCTGAGGAATGAGAACATCGTCTATAAGCTCGGGTTTTGGAAAGAGAATGACAATTAAGTTTGTACCTTTCTCTCTAAGCAAGACTTTGTAATCTCCAATTTTCTTTTTTGAAGGGAAGAAAAACTCGAGTTTTGGGTTTTCTTTAAATTCCATTGCCTTAAAGTAAAACACTCCAAACTTTTCCCAGCTTAATGCAGAGGCAACATTCCTCCTAGGATCTACAGGGTCTATAACTACCAATGGCTTTTCTCCTTCTCTCTCTACGGTTTTGTACGCTAGTTCCGGTTCCTTCTTAAGCCACCCTTCCAAGTCTATTATTTTGATCTTCCCTAAAAATTCAATGTTTTCCATCAACTTCAAAAAAGAACCATATTTTATTACCAAAAGTTCAGTCAGATATCCCGAAAATCCTCTTACATAAACCTCACTACCATAGGCATTTGCCCCTTTTAAAAACCGCTTTAATAACCTAACTTCATCGTTTCTGCCGTTTAAATGCTCAATTACCCACTTTGTATGAAGTATTGATCTATCAACAGCAGTCCTAACCTCTTTCCAGCTCTTCACATTATAACAAGGAACAATATCAATATCAAAACCTTTATAGATGGCCCTTACATAGGGATGCTCGGCATAAGCAACTTCATAATTTTCAAGATTATTCCCAATGGCTTTTGCAAGCTCCAATCCTCTTTTTCTCAATTCTTCGAGAGAAGACTCAAGAGGAAAGGCTAAAAAAAGATCAATATCATGGTCTCCAGAAAGATAAGTATCTTTGGCTATTGAACCCACAAGATGAAGAGTAACCTCACTCTCAACTTTTTCTATTTTGGCTTTTGCAATATCCACTACTTCACGTGTTACTTCATTAACTAATCTCCTTTCCTCTTCGGAGGGTTTTATTCTTCCTAAAACTTCTTCTAACAGCTTCATCAAAACTCCACCTAATCTTGCAATTCAAATCTTGCAAGAGTCTCATATATAGGGCCCTTTGGTGTAAGAGTGCTCTTTTTAAGTTCTATTGCCTCAACTTTAAACTTTCCAAACTCTTCATTAGATAGCTCCTTTAATGCCAACATAAGCCCCACTTTGTCTTTTACGAACTTTACTCTGCCTATTGTTATATGAGAGACGAAGTTCTTCTCTCGTTTAAATCCAAGTTTGAAAAAAGCATTGTCCATTTCCTCAACAATCTTCCTTATTTCCTCATCGCTTTCAACACCAGCCCATATAACCCTCACATAGTTATAACTTGGGAAAACCCCTATTCCTTTTGCATCCACTTCATGCTTTTTGTGATTCTTTGCTATAGATTCGAGAATTCGTTTAATATCTTCAGCTTGTTCCTCGGTTATCTCTCCCAAAAACTTCAATGTGATGTGGAGGTTTTCCGGTTCTACAAACTTGATTTTCGCAGACTTCGTCCTATCTATCTTCTCCTGAATCTCAACTAATCTCTTTCTAACTTCATCATTAATTTCAATAGCTATAAACGCCCTCATCTCTAACCACCACGGGGAATTCTTCCCACGGGAAAACTATCCATTTATCCGTTCTAAATACATAAAAATCCGGTACAACTGAAGTCCAAGGTTTCATGGCAAGGCAAGCAACTTTGATGTCCCTAGCCCCTCTTTTCTTTACTTCATCGATGACAACTTGAAGAGTCTTTCCGGTATCGCTAACATCGTCAACTATAACTACTCTTTTCCCTTCCAAACTCCCATGAATGGGGATTGTTATTGTGGGTTCTTCCGTTCTCTCATCAATCCCCTTATAAAACTTAACATCAATAACCTTAAAATCAACATCTCCAAGGATGTGGCTGAGTCTCACTGCAGGGATTAAGCCCCCTCTAGAAATACCTACAATAGTATCAGGATTGTATTCTCTTAAAACGTCAGCCAGTGAAAATATAGCTCTATCCACCTGCCACCATGTGAGATAAACTTTGTCCATTTTCTCACCCTCCTTTATTATATGGTAGAGTAGAATAGTTAGAGTTTAAAAACCCAGCGTTTTATGAAGAATTTTAAAAAAGAAGTTAAGAGATAACACACTTACTCCAGCCACATTTAGGACATGTAGCACATCCACTCTCCATTCTGAGTTCTACCAAATCGCCATCTTTTTCATAACAAATTGGACAATACACAATTCCAATAAGATCCTTTATCTTTCTTTCGTTAACTGAACTTTCTCTTATTGCAGATGCTTTTCCACTTGGACTCAAAGAGAAACTGAGAATTTCCTTTCCATTAGTCCCATCAATTATTGCTTTAATGTCAATAAACTTGTTAAGCCATGGTTCCCTTTCAACTACTTCTCTAAGTATTTTCTTTGCATATTCACTTGGTTTTGCTGAAATACGTTTTCTTTTTTCTCCTTCAACGTTATACACCTGGATACTCAAACTTCCATCTCTATAGACTGTGACACCCTTACATCCAAGTGCATGTGCCAATAGATAGGCGGCTTTTACATCCTCCACTGTAGCATCATTTGGCATGTTTATGGTTTTACTGGCACTATCTGTAAGCCAAAGCTGGATACTTGCTTGAGCCAAGAGATGATCAAACCAGTGAATATCCATAGCAGTCACAAAAATCTTTTGTACATCTTCAGGGATTTCTTCTAACCCTTGAACACTCCCATAATTATCACTTATTCTCTGAAGGATTTCATCGGTATAAAGCCCACGCTTCTTAAGCTCAGCTTCGAAGACTGGATCAACGTAATAAAATTCCCCCACAGTAACACTCTTTTTGTAAACCAGAGCAAATATTGGTTCTATTCCACTAGATGTGTCTGCGATCATGCTTACACTTCCTGTTGGCGGGCATGTTGTTACCATTGCATTTCTAACTCCATATTTTCTGAGTTCTTCCACAAGTTCATCCCAAGGGAGATTCCATATTTCCCTGTGATAGTACCCTTCTATTGGTAGTTTCCCTTCGGGATATTCAGTTTTATCATACAATGGGAAAGTTCCCCGCTCTTTCGCTGCTCTTATGCTGTATTTATAAGCATAGAAGGTTAGATACTCTGTGGCTTTTCTCATGAAATCATACCCTTCCTTACTGTTATATCTGATGCCAAGTTTAAAGAGTGCATCTGCTAGGCCCATAATGCCAACACCGATTCTTCTTGTGAGCTTGGTGTTATAGTCGATCTCTGGTAATGGGAATTTATTAACATCTATAGCATTGTCAAGATAGTTGGCCACTTTCATTATAACCTTAGCATACCCATCCCAATCGAAGTATGGTTTTCCTCCATCATCGTACTTTACAAATTTTGCAAGGTTTATGGAGGCTAAATTACATGATTCGTAGTCGTAGAGAGGCTCTTCTCCACAAGGATTAGTTGCACGGATTTTTTCTCCTTTTGCAGGCTCTAAAACGTTTCTTTTATTTATCACATCAAAGAATACAACTCCCGGATCTGCCTTTGCCCAGGCCATATATGCCAATTCCTCAAAAAGACTCTTGGGATCGATCTCTTTCACTTTCTTTCCAGTGCGAGGATTAATTAAAGGATATTTCTTGCCCCCCATAAGGGCCTCCCAAAAGTCTCTCCACAAACCAACGCTTATGTTAAAGTTGCTCAAAACATTCGTTCCGACGTTTTGTTCTTTTGCATGTATGAACTTCTCGATATCTGGATGCCAGACTTCTAAGATGCCCATGTTCGCGCCTCTTCTAACACCACCTTGCTTTATAACATCACTAACCGCATCTATGAGGTGCATAAAGCTAACTGCTCCTGATGCTGCCCCAGTTGTTGTTCCAACAATGTCCCCTTCAGGACGGAGCTTTGAGAAGTTAAGGCCTGTGTTGTGGACGAAAACCATTCCATTCTCACCGGCAAGGTAATTCTGGTATTTTTCCACGGTGAGGTCGTAGAAGGTCTTCGGCTCATTGGTAGTGGTTATCTCCCTGATGACTTCGAGACCCTCAATAAGATGGAGCATCCGCTCGACTTCTTCGCTATCCGTCACTTCATAGAGCTTTCTAAGCATTTTCACGAGAACCGCTTTCGAAACCCTTCCCCTAGTGTGCCACTGGCCAAGGGATACTTTTTCGTTTTTGACTGTGGCCAAGGTCTGAGTGCCGTTCGTTTTGAACTCAACGCCGTGCTTTGAAGCCCACTGTTTAAATGTCTCAAAGTCGAGCGGGAGACCAAACGTTCCTCCTTTGTGTTTGTTTAGGAGATCTTCAAGTTTGTCTCTCTTCTCCCTGTTCTGGAGGTGTTTTCCTATAAGCTCATAGAACCTGAGAAGTGAAGAGTACTCCTCAACGTGAACTACATAATCGACCCCGTCTTTCCTAGGTTTCTCTCTCATCCTGGCCTTTATTCCGAGGGC
>QMUE01000128.1 GCA_003663535.1 Thermococci archaeon | reverse complement strand
GATAAGGAATGGCGTAAAAGGGATTAAAATCATCCGTGGAAAAACAATATTTGATATGGAGCCTTATGTCACCAAGGATGCAGTGGCAGCTGTGTATGTACCCTCCACAGGTATTGTAGATCCCTACGAAGTCGCAATAGCACTTGCGGAGAATGCTAAAGAGAATGGAGTTGAGATTCACTTGAAAACAGAGGTTGTCGGATTCTTAAAAGAGGGAAACTCAATAAAGGGTGTTGTAACAGATAGAGGGACTTTTTTGTGCAAATACGTGGTTAATGCGGCTGGAGTTTATGCAGACGAGATAGCAGAGCTTGCTGGAGCGAGAGAATACACAATACACCCAAGAAAAGGCGTGGAGCTGATGTTCCATAAAGATACTGCCCAGTTAGTTAACCACTGCCTCGCCGAGCTTTTGTATCCTCAACACCCAACCAGCAAGGGGGGAGGATTAAACCCAACTGTTCATGGAAACGTGATGTGGGGCCCAACTGCAGTTGAAGTTCCAGACAAAGAGGATGTTTCAGTAACAAAAGAAGAAATAGAGTTCATTTTGGAGAAATACTCCACTATAATCCCAGAATTTCCAAAAGATCAGCTTATACGCTATTTTGCAGGAGTGAGGGCTCCAACATTTACGGAGGATTTTATAATAAGACCCGCTAAATGGGTGAAAAACTTTCTCCATGTGGCAGGGATACAATCACCGGGACTTGCCTCCGCACCGGCAATAGCCAAGTATGCTATAGAACAGCTCAGAAAAATGGGGCTAAAATTAAAAGAAAAGCCACAATTCAACCCAAAAAGAAGCCCAATACCACGAACAGAAGAACTGTCACCGGAAGAACTCAACAAAATGATTAAAGAGAATTCAAAGTGGGGAAACATTATCTGTACCTGCGAGATGGTTTCTGAGGCAGAAATTGTTGAAGCCATTAAACGAGGCGCTCAAACAGTGGATGCTATAAAAAGAAGGACAAGGGCCGGAATGGGAACGTGCCAAGGGAGCTACTGCACCATCAAGATAGCAGAAATTCTCGCAAGAGAACTCAATGTACCTCTACGGGAAGTTCTAAAGGAGAGAGGCAAGCTCTTCAACGGGCCCGTTAGAGGTGAAAACCAATGAAAACCTATGAGTATGATGCTATTGTTATTGGAGGTGGACCATCAGGGCTCGCAGCAGCTACGAAGCTTGCGGAAAAAGGTTATTCTGTGGGCCTCGTAGAGAGAAAAGAGGAACTTGGCGGTATTTTGGATCAGTGCATCCATGATGGATTTGGAACCAAGCTTTTCAAAAAGACACTATCAGGCCCGGAATTTTCAGCATTTTTCATACAAAAAGTACACTCAAGCAACATAGAGACACACCTAGACACCTATGTAAAGGACATGAAAATTGACAAAAACAAAAAGGAAATACTCACTATAAGCCCAGAAGGAGTAAAGAAAATTAAGGCAAAGGCTATAGTATACGCCTTGGGATGCAGAGAAAGGCACCAATTCGAAATAAAAATCGGTGGAACAAGGCCCGCAGGGATTTATACCGCAGGAATGGTTCAAAGACTTCTCAATCTCTATGGAATCCTTCCGGGGAAAAATATCCTCATCGTTGGTGGCGGAGACGTGGGAATGATCGTAGCAAGACACCTCCATCTGGAGGGAGCGGAAAGCATTCTTATAGTATTCCCAGAAGAACGCTTTGCTGGGTTACCAAGAAACGTGCAACAGTGTGTGTTGGATTTTAAAATCCCTTACCGTCCCCGCACAATTGTAAAAGAGGTAGTTGGAAAAGAAAGAGTCGAAGGAGCAATACTAGCAAAAGTCGACGAAAAATGGCAGCCAATTCCTGGGACAGAAGAATTTTATCCATGCGACACTGTGGTACTATCTGTCGGCCTCATTCCATATTCACGAAAACTCAAAAATATCGGGGCAGAAATAGATTCAAAAACTAAAGGGCCAGTTGTCAATGAGTTCTTTGAAACCACTGTAGATGGTACTTTCGCCGTAGGAAATCTTGTTCAGATATTCGATTATGTTGATGATGCGGTTGAGAGCGCATTCATGGCCGCTGAAGGAGTGGAAAAATACTTAAATGCAGAGCCAAAGGGAGAAAGAATAGAGCTAACCCCCGGAAACAACATAAGGACTCTCATTCCACATATAATTGAATGGAAAGATGAGAGAAATATTGTCGCGTTCTTCCGGCCCGGTTTAGAAAAAGAAAATGTATATGTAGAGCTTAGAGATGAAAAGGGCACCTTGCTCAAACGATACTTCCGCCGGTACATAAGACCTTCCACACTTGAGAGAATAGAAATCCCACGAGAAATATTGAAAGGAACTAAAAAGGTGATCTTGGATGTCAGAGAAAGTTGAGATACTCTGCATAAGATGCCCAAAAGGCTGTATGCTCACGGTAACAGTCAGAGGTGATGAAATACTTGTGGAAGGGAACGACTGCCCAGTAGGGGAAAAATATGGAATTGAAGAAATTAAAAATCCAAAAAGAATAGTAACATCCACCGTTAGGATTCTAAATGCTAAATACCCACGATTACCTGTTAGAACTGCTGAACCAGTACCCCAAGAGAAAATAAAAGATGTTATCGATGCTCTAAAAGAGGTTGTAGTTGAGGCCCCTGTTAAAATGGGCCAAGTGATTTTAAAAAATGTTGGAAACACAGGAGTAGATGTGATAGCTGAAAGAGATATGGAGAGGGTATAAATGGATTATTTTCTCGTTTTGGATGTGGGAACAACCAATATAAAGGCGTTAGCATTTTCCCAAGGAGAACTGGTAGCAGATTTTGAAGAACGCCCTAAACCCTACTATCCCCACCCCGGATGGGTGGAAGAAGACCCCAAGGAGGTCATTGAGATTGTTTACAAACTTCTGGATAAGGCCGAAGAAGAGCTTGGCAAACCCCTAGGCATTGCACTCACAAACCAACGAAGCAGTACTGTTTTATGGGATAAAGAGACCGGAGAACCATTATATAACATGATTACATGGCAGGACACCAGGACAGAAGATATTATTGAGAAGTTCTCTTCAAAATTCATGGTTAGGTTTGGAAATACGCTTGGAAAAGTACTTAATATTCTCTCCAAAGCTCTTCCATTCATCCGAGACACACGAAAGGGTGCATATATAATTACCCTAGCCTATGTTCAATTTGGAACAACGCACTCATCAATGCACCTTCGGTGGCTCATGGAAAATGTTCCAGAAGCTAAAAGGGCCATGGAGAAAGGCTCTGCAATTTTTGGGACAGTTGACTCGTGGATTTCATGGAATCTAACTGGAAGACACGTTACAGATTACACAAACGCAAGTGCTACCGGACTCTTTGACCCCTTCTATTTAAAGTGGAGTGATAACATTACTAAAATAGTCGAAATACCAAAGAAAATTCTTCCTCAAGTAGTGCCAAATGATACTCCAATTGGAGAGATCAAAGACTACAACGTTCCCCTACTAACTGTAATAGCAGACCAACAAGCCTCTATTTACGCAGCTGGAGTTTCAAAAGGGACAACGAAAATGACAAATGGAACTGGAACCTTCATAGACATCAACGTTGGTGAAAAGCCTCTCCCAGGAGCTCTCGGCCTCTATCCAATGGTTGCTTTGGGCACAAAAGAGCACACTTTATACCTTCTTGAAGGGTCTGTAATAACTTCCGGCTCTGCAGTGGAGTGGCTTGTAGATGTGGGCCTTATAAAAGACTATTCTGAGATATCAACTGCTTTTGCAGAGAGTGAAAACGAAGTGATATTCATACCTGCACTTTCTGGTCTTGGAACCCCCCATATCAGGCCAAATGTTAAGGGAACAATCTTTGATATTACAAGAGGGACAAAAAGAGCCGACTTAGTCAAAGGGATGATAGACGGAATAGCCATGAGGTGTGCAGAAATAATTGACCACATAGAATCAAACTCCAAGATAAAGATTGAAAAGATAATGGCCGATGGAGGCCTTTCGAAAAGCGATGAGTTCCTCCAAAGTGTGGCTGACTTATCATCGAAGGACATAATGAGACCGAAGTATTTAAATGCTTCAGCTTACGGTGCGTATTTGCTTTCGGAAGCTGTTTATTCCCAAAGAGACATCATAACCTCGTGGAAACCTCCCAAAATTGAGAAAATTTTCCGACCCATGAATAAAAGAAGCGAATTCAAGAAAAAGTGGAAAAAGAGATTAAAAACTGTGATCGAAGCTTATTGAGCAACCTTTATATTTTCTCCTTCTAAAACAAGTCGGGGATGAAAAATGCTTCCGGGAAAGGTTCCTCCAGAAGTTCTCGAAAAAATCGTCTTTGACCGTTTGGGAGTTAACGACGAGAGAGTTATCATAAAATCAGGTGTGGGAATTGATGCTGCAGCAATTGATTTCGGAGACAGTATTCTGGTTGCCACAAGTGACCCCATTACCGGGGCTGAGAAGCATATTGGATTTTACGCTGTGAATGTGAATGCAAATGACGTTGCGACTTTTGGGGCCAAACCGAAATGGTTCTTAGTGACAATACTTCTTCCTAAAAATGCAGATGAAGAGCTCCTCGAAAAAATCATGGAAGATATGCATAGGAGTGCTGGAAGGTTAGGTATCTCCATAGTGGGAGGTCACACTGAAGTTACAGTAGGCCTAAACAGGCCAATAGTCATAGGCACAATGCTTGGGGAAGTCAAAAAAGACCAGCTTGTAACTTCAAATGGGGCCAAGCCCGGGGATGTAATAATACTCACAAAAGGGACTGGAATTGAAGGGACTTCAATAATAGCAAGCGAAAATGAAGAAGAACTAAAGAAAGTCTTTGGAAAAGAGCTTGTTGAAAATGCCAAAAGGTTCCTACAAAAGATTAGTGTTGTAAAGGAAGCTCTAATAGCAGCAGAGATCGGAGTTCACGCTATGCATGATCCCACAGAGGGTGGAATTGCAAATGGCTTCCACGAAATGGCCGACGCTGCCGGACTT
>QMUE01000127.1 GCA_003663535.1 Thermococci archaeon | reverse complement strand
GGTCGCCCGTTCAAGTCGGGCCGGCGGCGCCAATGACTCTGGGCCCGTAGCTCAGCCTGGTCAGAGCGCGCGGCTCATAACCGCGTGGTCGGGGGTTCAAAGCCCCCCGGGCCCACCACTTCTTGCTTATGATGCAACAAAAACTTCCACTAAACTCTGAATTCTAAGTTCAAGTACTCCTACAATGAAAAAAGATGTATTAATTATTCAACCCTGATTTTTGCCATTTCTAAGACTCGTACAGTACTACATGTGTATGTCTTTTCTTCCATAGACTAATAAAGCCACAACGATGAATGCCATTGTCACAATTACCAATACTAGGAAATTATTGAGATTCACTTCACCCTCAACTAGTATACTGTAGAAGTCATAGTATCTAGAAAATGCGAGTGCACCCAATTTTTCTAGATCCGTGTTTATAGTAAGTGTATCCATAAAATACATCGCCCCAACTATGACCGCTGAAAGAGCCGGAGCCATCTTTGATAACATGATTGTCGCTAAAAGAAAGCCCAAAGTGGCACAGGCTGCAAGATAGAGCATTCCAGTCAGATGAAGCTCAGCATACCTCAGGGAATTAATATCCTCTCCTATAATGTGAGGAAGAGCTATTGAAATTACCAACGAGATTAGTATCGTGAGAGTAATAGATATCAAAACTCCTATGAACTTACCAAGCACGATCCCGTACCTCCTAATAGGCCCAGAGTGGAGAATCCATGCTGTTTTTGCCTCTAATTCGTTTACTATACTTGAGGCTGATGTATAGGCGTAGTAGATACCCATGAGCAAAACAACAAAGAGTCCATAATATTCTATACATAATAGAAGTCATAGTTAAAGACTGCAACGGCTCCTGTTTTGGCAAATACCTTTAACATTCCCTCTGGCAAAGATTTCATGATCTCTTCATAGACTGCTACTAAATCTTTCATAGCGCTCCAAGCTACCACAACTAGAGAAACGTAAAGAAATACCAATATTGCAAGGCCAAAAATTCCCCTAAAGCTCAGCCTTCTCTTAACTTCAAGGTAAACTACAGCTATGAGCATATTTTTACTCACCCCTCATGGATTGCATGAATACTTCTTCTAGGGTCATGTCTCTCACCTCAAGATCAACTATTCCATATCTTAGTAGATGCTCTAAAACTCTCGTAATGTTCCCAGATACAATAATTGACACCGTGTTGTTCTCAATCACAACGTTACTCACTCCAGGAATCTCAAAGAGAGAAGAATCGGGCTTCTCAGTCAATACTGCCTTAATTTTCTTCCCTAGCTTTTTGGTCAATGTATCAACAGCCTCTATCACTGTTATTTTACCATCTTTAATCAATGCTACTCTATCTGCAATGCGTTGAACCTCACTTAGCACATGGGAAGAAAAGAATACGGTAGCCCCCTGCTTAGCCTCAAATTCCAAAAATTCGAGAAATTTGTCTCTCATAATAGGATCAAGGCCAGTAGTAGGTTCATCTAAAATCACTAACTCCGGGTCATGCATAAATGCAATTATGAGAGCAAGCATCTGTTTCATCCCCTTAGAATACGTCTCAACTCTTCTCTCAAGATCGAATGGAAACATCTCTAAAAGCTCGTTAAGCTTAGCAGGAGGCTCACCTCTGAGCTTTGATACAATATTAATGATATCCCTACCCCTCATACCCTTATAAAAGCTAAAATCTTCAGGAACAAAACCAATATACTTTCTAAGCCTTGAAAACCTGCCCTCATTCATAGTGTTGATGCCCATAATCTCCGCTTTGCCCCCATTAGGCCTAATAAAACCAAGAAGTATCTTAATTGTAGTCGTCTTTCCAGCAGCATTAGGGCCAAGATACCCAAAAATTTCCCCACGCTCTACTTTGAAAGAAACGCCTCTGAGAGCTTTTACATCTCCATAAGACTTAACGAGATTCTCAGCGACTATTAAAACATCACTCATGTTACCCCTCTTAAATAATTAGGCTTTAACACGTATAAAAATTTCGATAAACAAGCTAAAACCATATTTCAGAAGATCTACCTCCAAAAACTATGGCGGGCCCGCCGGGATTCGAACCCGGGACCTTCGGCTCCGAAGGCCTTCAAAAGCTTCAATGATTACTGGAATACCTATAAGGAGCAGTTTGCCGAATGGCTCTCCCGTAGAGTAGCAACACAAACGGCGAAAGACTACCTCAATGCCTTAACAAAGTTCTTTGACAAATACACAATCAGAACAATCAGAGACCTAAGAAAAGCCTCCGAAGAGCTGAATTATAAGAAAAACTACATGAAAGGCCTTAGAAACTTCATAAACTTCTTGGTTGAAGAGGAAATACTCGACGAAGGGACAGCGGCACTGCTTAAAAGACCATTGAAGATCAAAAGAAGCACTCCACGCCAAGTTTTCATAACGACTGAAGAGCTCCAAGAAGCGTACAGTTGTCTTGTAAGGAAATATGGGGAAAGCGCAAGTGTTCTTCTCAAATTACTTGCTTTCACAGGATTAAGGCTCAGCCAAGTTGTAAGGCTTCTTAACAGCTATGAGCAGAAGAACCTCGTTGTTGTGAACGATAAAGTTGCCCGCTATCCAATGCTTTCTCTGAGCAGAGGCCATAAAAAGGCCTTTTGGGCCTACATGCCAGCTGATTTTGCCTTGAACTTAAGGAAGATGGACATAACTTACTATATGGGTCAAACAAGGACTGCTTATGGGCGAGTTTCCCCATCCACGATACGAAAATGGCAGTATGATGTTTTAACAGACCACATGAGCTTTGAAATTGCTGATTTCATTCAAGGGAGGAGTGCTCAAACAGTTGGCGAGAGGCACTATTCGAACTTAACGAAAAAAGCGGATGAGGCTTATTCTCGTGTTGTTGATAAGCTAAAAGAGGTGTTGGAGGATGATTGAGGAGGTTTTTGGCAGGATTTTTGGAGTAGTTCTTGTTGGAATGGTGTTGCTTTTGATCTATGATGCGCTTTTTAGGCCTTGGAAATTTGTTAAAGCAGAATTAGACGACATTGAAAAGCAGTTAGAACTCTTAGATGGGCGCTTTGCAAGGTTACATGCTTTCATGATTGCTCCGTGGCTCAAAGGGGATGTTGAGAGGACTAAAAAATTCTTGCGGATGATGGAGTACAACAAGAGAAGGGAGCTTGTAACTTATTTGTTCGTGAAGGAGGGATCATAATGGAGTTTTTTGGCGTTATTTTAGGCACTTTCGAGGTATTCTTCATCTTTGGAATGTTTTATTATGGAGCTTACGGGTTGCTCAAGACTTTGATAAAAAAGACTTTGATAAAAAAGTTGGAGGGTGATGGGAGATGGCTTCGAGGTTAAAAAAATTTTCATATAAAAAATTTTCATATACTGTCGGCTTTTACATCGATAAGGATATCGAGTTAATGCTTTCAGTCCTCGCAAAGAAGAAAAAGTCAAACAAGTCGCAAGTTGTTAGGGAGGCCATTATAAGGATGTTTGAGCAGGAGTTCAACACAACAAAAGTCGAGAGCGTTGCGAAAAGGCTTGGTCTCCTTTAATTTTTGCTCTTTTCTGAAAGATTTTTATAAGAGATTATCGAGTCTCTCGAAGGTTTTTTTCGAATATGCATTTAAATTAAAGGGTAGATTTTCATTTAAGGGTTAATCATAGGGTTAGTTGATAAAATAAGCTATTTTTTAAATCAGCTTAAAAGTTGGAGGTTTGGGATATGAAAAGAAGAGCTCAAGGTGCTCTGGAATACTTGTTTATGGTTGCAGCAGCGCTCATTATAATCTTTCTTGCAGTAAGGCATCTCACGAACACTACATCACAAGCGACTGATGTGGGCAATTCTACGCTTGAGAACATAACTCAAGAGCTTGAAAGCGCTAAGGGAGGTTGATTCTCATGAAGAGCGCTGATATTAAGCGCTTGAAGAGAAAGCTCGCAGCAATTCGCAGGAGGAAACACGAGCTTGTGCTTGTTGAGGCTCGTTTGATTAGGTTGTTAAAACAAGCCGAGGTGGGTAAGGCATGAAAACGAGGAGTTATGTTCAAATTGCGATTTTTCTTTTAGTTTTGGCGTTCTTTAGTTATGTAGCTTGGGACAGCATAACAAAGGAGGCAGCATTCTTCGGCGCCTTGGCAGGACTCACACTTCATTGGGCCCTAACAAATAAGGGCAATAAGAACGTTATTTACATTAAACCGCTCACGGCAGGCTGGAGAGTGCTAATTTATGATATATTGCTCGCAACGTGGCTCATTGCTCTCTATCAAAGCGCAGGAAACTTTGATGCTTTTCTCGACGGCTTGCTTACGTTGAACGAGGAAACTGCTCTTGTGATGGCCCTTGTGGGTGGAATTTTCACGGATTATGCGTGGGAGGGGTAAAAGATGAAAAAGAAGGCTTTAAGTTTGGTTTTGGGCTTGTTGGTGCTTTTAACATTCACAAATACAGCAGCTGCACTATTAGCTGATGATTTTGTTTTAGTTTATCAGACCTGCTCTGGTGAGTGTCCCACAATAACTCAAGACCCTTCGGGTTATATAATACTCGCTGCTGACGATAATGATATAACAGACGGTGCTGGACAGACTTGGGGTACATGGCACTATAATAAAACGTTTTATGGAGGGGTTAAGGTAACTTATGAACTCACCCCTGGAGGGGGTTCTCTTTGGGGTGCTGCTATTGGTATAATTGTCTATTTAGATAATGGTAAAACTTATGCATTCTACCATAATCTACACCCTAACTATATTAAAGAGATAGGTGAAGACCCTGGCGTTCCAGTTGATCAAAGTCTCAAGCTTGGAGATCTTGAAACAAACGTACAGACAACAGTTGAAATTAATCCAAAATCACAATTAGAGACCATAGGAGAGACGGGAAATATTGTAAAAGTAATACCTTATTTTGAGGCATTTTGTAGGGACACAGACAGTGCATGGGGAGATCCAACAGTACTCACTATTTACAACATTGAGCCATTAGCATATAATGTAACTTTTAGCTTAAAGGATGCTTTGACAGGACAGAGCTTGACAGGTG
>QMUE01000126.1 GCA_003663535.1 Thermococci archaeon | reverse complement strand
CTATCCTTAGGCAGTATGCAAAACCTCCATATAAAACCACTGCCCCAAATATTAGCATTGCTATTGCACCACCACTAAGCATCTCAGCTCACCTCCTTCGTTATGTCGAGCTTCTCTTTGCTCTGCAGGAGGTATGCCACTATCATTCCAAGCAAGATATAACCGAAGCCTACTCCCAAGGCTTTTCCTGGATATCCACCATAGCCCTCCGTTGCGAGTGAGTAGATATCAAGGAGTAAGAGTATTGCAAGAATTGCTACTGTTACATACTTAGCACACACCGTCCACCATGAACCTGCCTTTATCTCTGAAACACTATTCACAAATTCTCTAAACTTCTCGGCACCAAACACCCATGTAACGACTATTGTCTCAAGCAGTCCCACGAGTGCCAATGCATAATAGCTGATGAAGTGGTCGACTATGTCGAGCCAGTATAGACCTGCTCCAGTAGTGTAGATTAGTCCTATCAAGAAGCTTGCCCCGGCTACTATGCTCGTCGCTTTCATTCTGTTTAGCTTGTACCCGTCCATTAAAATTCCGACTGTGTTCTCCATGAGTGACATTGAAGAACTCAGCCCCGCTATCGTTAGTAAGAAGAAGAACAGTACTCCAACCAAAGCCTTTCCTGCCGGTAGCAGTGAGATGGCCTTTGGATACATGACGAATGCCAGTCCAATGCCCGCTTCAACTACCTCCCCAAAGGGCTTGTTTAGTACATAGGCGACGTATCCAAGTGTTCCGAAGACTGCAAATCCTGCAAGGAATGAGAATCCACAGTTTCCTAAGGAAACGAGGAATGAATTGTTCACTACGTCTGCACCCTTTCTCAGGTAGCTTCCATAGACTATTATCGTTCCCATTCCCAAGCTGAGTGTGAAGAATATCTGTCCATAAGCGTCAAGCCACACTTTGTGGTTTGCCAATTGTGAGAAGTCTGGCTTGAGGTACCAGTTGATTCCTTCGAGACCATGTGGGAGTGTGATACCTCTTATCACGAGCAATAGTACAATGGCCCACATCAAAGGAAGGAATATTTTACATGCCCTTTCTATTCCTCCCTTAACGCCCCTCGAAACTATGAACCAGTTTATGAGGACTATCACTATGAACGATAGCAATACTGGCAACCTTATTCCGCCAAGTATAAACGGAGCATCGGTGAGACCGAGAACGTTGCCGAAGAAGTAACCCCCTGGATCCTCACCCCATGCCAGGGTGAACGACTTGAATATGTACAGGAATGCCCACGCTAGTATCGTCATATAGTAGGAATTCAGTATCAACGCTGCAATAGCTGTCCACCAACCAATCCATTCTGCTTTCTTACCAGCAACTTTTCCTAATGCAAAAGGCGCTGAAAATCTTGTCATACTCCCAACCCCTATTTCTAGTACCATTATTGGTATTCCTGCCGTTAGCAAAGCGAAGAAGTAAGGCACTAAGAAAGCTCCTCCACCATTGGCATAACACATGTAACTGAAACGCCATATGTTTCCAAGTCCAATTGCTGAGCCCATCGCTGCCAATACAAAACCTATTCTACTTCCCCATTCTTCCCTTTCAGCCACTCTTTAGCACCTCCAAACTTAGTTAAAAGCTCCGTCAATGGAGTAAAACTCCATCTATATGTTAGGATGGTATATGTATAAAAAGCTTTCTCTTTTTTTGATTTCGGCAAAAGACGATTTACTTAAATTTAAAAGTAAAATAAACAGCATTTTGTCATTTTTCACTACTCTGGCAAAAAGTAAAAAATTCTTGTCCTTTCTCTCAACGTTGGAACTTTATGTAAAGGCTTTTAAGCATGATGTATCAATTTTGTATTGCCCGATGATTGGAACAAGAGTGAGCTGAGCTGTGATGACCGACTTCTCGCTGAGGGGTATTGCATTCTTTAAAATATTTTGACAAATACAAAATTTTCCATACATCAATACTCTTTTTTATGCATTGGTGTATATTAAAAAGAGTCTCTAAAGCCGTTTTTGTTAAAAAACTTTTTAGAACTTCTTATTTATCAAGGAAATGTGTGTACACAACCTTTTGTTTAAAAATATCGGGTCTCTAACCACTTCCAGCGAAAAGTTTATATAGGCTATTGCTCAAATTTGTATCGCCAATCACCTAATTTGGAGGGATGAACATGGTTGAGCTAGACCCATTTGAAATGGCAATTGAGCAGCTGGAGAGAGCTGCCCAATATATAGACATAAGTGAAGAGGCTCTTGAGTTCCTTAAGAAACCTATGAGAATTTTGGAGGTTTCAATTCCTGTAGAAATGGACGATGGTTCTGTGAAGGTTTTCACCGGTTTTAGAGTTCAACACAACTGGGCTCTCGGTCCAACAAAGGGTGGTATTAGATGGCACCCTGAAGAAACCATAAGCACTGTCAAGGCATTAGCTACTTGGATGACATGGAAATCTGCTACCCTGGGATTACCCTATGGTGGAGGTAAGGGTGGAATAATAGTTGATCCCAAGAAGCTCAGTGATAGAGAGAAAGAAAGGTTGGCAAGGAGTTATATAAGAGCCATTTATGACGTAATAAGCCCATATACTGATGTTCCTGCTCCCGACGTATATACCAACCCCCAAATCATGGCTTGGATGATGGATGAGTACGAGACACTCTCAAGGAGGAAGGTCCCATCCTTTGGTGTCATCACAGGTAAGCCAGTTATAGTTGGTGGTTCTTTAGGAAGACGCACTGCTACTGCTCAAGGTGCGGTCTTCGCAGTTAGAGAGGCTGCAAAAGCCTTAGGTGTTGATCTAAAAGGAAAGACAATTGCAGTTCAAGGTTGTGGTAATGTTGGTTCTTACATGGCCAAACTATCTAAAGACCAATTAGGCATGAAAGTAGTTGCAATCTCAGATTCAAGAGGAGGCATATACAACCCAGATGGCCTAGAGGTAGATGAAGTACTTAAGTGGAAGAAAGAACACAGAGCAGTTAAGGACTTCCCAGGTGCTACAAACATAACAAATGAAGAACTTCTTGAGTTGGAAGTGGACGTTCTTGCTCCAGCGGCTATTGAAGGAGTAATACATAAGGATAATGCTGACAAAGTGAAAGCAAAGATAGTCGCTGAGGTTGCAAACGGTCCGGTCACCCCAGAGGCAGATGATATACTCCACGAGAAGGGCATACTCCAGATCCCAGACTTCCTCTGTAACGCTGGTGGTGTTACAGTCAGCTACTTCGAGTGGGTACAAAACTTGATGGGCTACTACTGGACAGAAGAAGAAGTGAGGGAGAAGCTTGACAAGAAGATGACTGAGGCATTCTGGGGCGTTTACAACGTTCACAAGGAGAAGAACATCCACATGAGAGATGCGGCTTACGTAAGGGCAGTTAGCAGAGTATATGAAGCCATGAAGGCCCGTGGATGGGTCAAGAAGTGATTTTTCTTTTCCTTATTTTTCTCTTAGTTTCGTAGTTCATGAATAAATTCTGAAGTTTGGATTTTTGTAAAGTTGAAGATTTTATCCCTTCGTCTCAATAGAAGTAAAGAATGTTAAAAATGATTATTACTTTTCTTAATTGTTGAATTATATCAATAAAAAATTTATAAATTTTAAAAACCAACCTATAAATGCCTAACCTTGTAATTGGGGGGGCAAAAGCACATTTTTGAAGATAGCTGTGGTCTCAAAGGCTATGGATTGCTCTAGGCCTTTGTCCAATATTCCTTCTCTTCTACCATGGCTTTTATCATTTCATCCTCATCCGTAAACATTGTTCTCCTTGAAGGGTTCTGCATGCCGTAGAATTCCATAAACGGACTTGGCCTCTTCTTAAACGGATAATAGAGGTAAATTGCTCCCAAAGTTCTGTAAGCCTCTGCCATCTCGCTTATAACCCCTGCGGAAACCCCTTGAGCATAATGATAAACTGCTATGGCCTTGCTGACATCTACTAAGTTGAAATCCCTCTCAACAAGCTGTCTTCTCAAAATGTCGGTAGCTTGTTCTATATCCTCCCTATTGAGCTCCTCTATTTCCTCTCCATCGAAAATATTCTTTATTTTTATCCTTTGTATCTCCGGATTCTCCTCCACTTGGGTGTCATATTCTGCAACGATCCACCAGTCATCAAGTGCTCCAGGGTCTAAAACAGTGAAATGTTTGCTCAACTTTTTGTAGAATCCTCTAACTCTATGGTAGTATTCTTCCTCATGGCCGGTCATGGGGTAGCTAAGATAAATGAGGGGCTTTTCATTTTCATGGAAAATTAAGTCGATGAAGGTCTGATAAGGATGCCTAATACCAAAATGGAGGACATAACGAACTTGAATCCCTTCTTTATTCAACTCGTGCACAAGAGTTTTTACATGGTTTATGGCATCTTCACGCCACATTACGAGGGTCGTCAGTTTTATATTTTCCTTATTTCTTCCAAAGCGTTCAAACCACTCTTTGTCATATATTATTCTTCTTCTCACACTCAGGATATCATCCAGAACAATTATTACTCTACTCAGCTTTAGAAGTTTCAAGTTGCTTAAAGTGAAGCCCAAAACACCCCCACTTCCCCATCTAAAAAGGGCAGGAGTAGATACTAGATGAAAGCTCTTATCACTTCTGTCAATTTCATCTCTTATTCTTTTAAAAGCTTCATCTCTTATGGTATTCATTAGATCTGGATGGCTTATTGCAAAATCCAGAACATTTTTTCTGGTTATTTTGACTCCTTTCTCTCTTCCAATTTCTTTGAGATAATCAAAGACATGGTAATATTGGAAATTCTCATTTTTTGCCAGCCTTAAGACCTCTTTTGTGTATTCATCCCGCCCATTTAAAGGAGGGCCTGTGAGAAGAACTGTTTCTTTCATAAGTAATACCTCCTAATTTCCGTAATTGGAATTTAGCCTCTTTTCCTTTTCAACTTTTTGGATGTTTAAATGCATTCATGCAAAAATTTTTAAAGTAGCACTAACAACTGATAGTAGAAAATATTTGCAAAAGCGTAGGCTTATAAAGGTATTAAATAAACTACCTGAGGTGATGTTCATGCCAAGAAACGATAAAAATAGGAGTGTTGAGGGTGAAGAGGTTATTAGAGT
>QMUE01000125.1 GCA_003663535.1 Thermococci archaeon | reverse complement strand
TCGTTTTTGCCGAATTCAAGCTTAAAATCAACTAGAATTATTCCCTTTTGAGTAAAGTATTCCCTCAAGATTTCGTTAACTTTCAAAGCAATACCTTCTATTTCTCTGAGTTCACTTTCACTTACTCCTAAGACCTTTGCATGGTGGTGGTTTATCATGGGGTCTCCGAGAGCATCGTTCTTGTAATATAATTCTACTATTGGTTCTGGGAGCTCTGTTCCTTCTTCTAGGGGCAACCTCTTTTTCAAACTTCCTGCAACCACGTTTCTAACAACAACCTCAACAGGGTACATCTGAAGTTTCTCTACGATGAGTTTATTGTCTCCTGCGATGCCTATGAAGTGAGTTTTAATGCCCTTCTCTTCTAAGATCTTGAAAAGGATAGCACTTATTTTAGCGTTAAGCCAGCCTTTGCCCTTAAATTGTGCTTTTTTTTCTCCATTAAAGGCCGTTGCATCATCTTTGAACTCCATTATCACTTTCCCATCGTCTAAGGGAATCATCTTCTTTGCTTTGCCTTCATAAATCTCCATAAGTATCACCATGTTTGTGTAAAATATTGCCATATTTAAGCTTTATTTTAACATTTAAATGTCAAACAATGGGATAAACTTTTTAAGCTGGCAATGTTGAAATAATTCCAGTGCTGATGGTTGATTAACATTTATAAGTCAAACAATCTGTGAGGGAAATCCATGAGAGAGAAATGTGGAATCTTTGCAGCCAAAACTGAAAATGCTCCTAAAAAGGCCTATTATGCGCTTATGGCCCTTCAACACCGAGGGCAGGAGAGTGCAGGGATAAGTGTGTGGAAATACAAAATAAGGACTTTAGCAGGCAGAGGTTTAGTTTCTGAAGTTTTTAAAGGCAAAGAACTTACAAAACTCCGATCGAACATTGTTATAGGTCATGTACGCTACTCTACTTCTGGTGCTCTTAATGAGACTCAACCCATTGAAACCTCCTGCTGTGGGAAAGAAATAGCGGTGGCCCATAATGGAACGCTCACTAATTTTCTTCCTTTAAGGAGAGAATACGAAAAAAGAGGAGTAAAATTCAGATACTCCGTAGATTCAGAGCTTTTGGGAATCTCTTTTCTCTGCCATTTAAAAGAGACAGGTGATGAGTTTGAGGCTATGAGAGAAGTTTTTAATGAAGTGAGGGGTGCTTATTCAGTTGCATTCCTTTTTGATGGGAAAATCTTAGTTGCTAGAGATCCGGTTGGGTTTAGGCCCCTTAGTTATGGGAGGGGGGATGGCCATTATTTTGCTTCTGAAGATTCGGCATTGAGGCTTTTTGTAGATGAGATTAGAGATGTGAGACCTGGAGAGGCCTTTTTAATTTCCGATGACATTGAGAATAAAGTCTTGGTTAAAGAAAGACATCACCATTGTGTTTTTGAGTATATTTACTTTGCTAGGCCGGATAGCGTTCTTGATGACGTAAGTGTCTATAAAGCAAGGGTCAGAATGGGAATGGAACTTGCTATTGAAAGCCCTGCGGATGTGGATGTAGTTATACCCGTGCCAGATTCTGGGAGAGCGGCAGCATTGGGCTTTTCTCAGGTTAGTGGGATCCCATATGCGGAGGGCCTGATAAAAAACCGTTATATAGGCCGGACTTTTATAATGCCTGGCCAATTTTATAGGGAACTAAAAGTAAAGCTCAAACTTTCTCCCGTTAGGGAGGTCATTGATGGAAAACGGGTGGTTCTTATTGATGATTCTATAGTTAGAGGAACGACAATGAGGAGAATAGTGGGATTGCTGAGGAGAGCCGGTGCAAGAGAGGTACATGTAAGGATAGCTTCCCCTCCAATAAGGTATCCTTGTTATATGGGGATAGACATTCCGACGAGGCATGAGTTAATAGCGGCTTTTGGGAATGTTGAAAAAGTTAGGAAAGCAATAGACGCTGATAGTTTGGCCTATCTTAGTGTGGAAGGCCTAAAGAGAGCTGTTGGGAAAGAGGAGCTCTGTTTGGCATGTCTTACTGGTTATTACCCAGAATGGGCCTTTGATTTTTGAACTTTTTTATCCTTGCTGCTGAAAATTTAAATTCTGGTGTTCCAGCCTTGTTAAGGGCATTGTTGGTGATTTTATTGACTTTAGAATGAAATGGAACCACTAGTAGTCCTTTGGGTACTTTTCCGGTTTTTACCTTCATTCGTATCTTTCCTCTTTTGGTCTCAATCTCTACAAAGTCATTGTCCACTATATTGAGTTTCTTTGCATCTTCTTCATTTATCATTATTTTAGGTTCTCTCATAAGTTTAGATAATGAAGGGCTCCTCGATGTCATTTCTCCCGTATTATAGTGATTTATGAGCCTCACTGTTGTCAGGATGAAAGGATACTCTTCGTTTGTATTTTCCCATGGAGGGATTTGTTCCACAGCTATAAATCGTGCTTTTCCATTTGGAGTAGCAAACTCCCACGTGTGTAGTCTCTTTTTTGGTAGAAAGACTCCATCATCGCTTTTTAGGGCATCTATGTCTCTTTCTTCTAGTTCGGGAAAAAGAGAGAAGTATTCTTTCGTTATTTCTTCTACACTTGAATACTCAAATCCCGGCAAACCAAGGCCTTTCCCTAACATGATTAATATTTTCCAGTCTGGTTTAGAGTCATTTAAGGGTTCAAGGACTTTCTCGCTCCACTGAATTCTACGTTCGCTGTTCATGTAAGATCCTTTCTTTTCACAAAAAGCTGAAGCGGGTAGGATATAGTGAGCATATTGGGCTGTTTTTGTTATAAACAGATCTTGAACTATTAGTAGGTCTAGCTTTCTAAGGGCCTCTCTAACGCGGCCAAAATTGGCTTCACTAACAGCTGGATTTTCTCCTACAATGTAAAGTGCCTTTATGTCGTCTCTTTCTATTGCATCCCAAACTTCGGTTAAATATAATCCCCTCTCGATTGGAATGTTTTCAACTCCCCATAGAGAAGCAACTCTTTCCCTGAACTTTTCATCTTCCAAAGGGATATATCCAGGTAAAAACTCGCTCAGAGCGCCCATATATGCGGCTCCTTGAACGTTGTTTTGACCGCGCATTGGATAGAGACCGCCTCTGTTGCCAATATAACCAAGAAGAAGTGCAATATCTATTATAGCAAGAACATTCTCAACTCCAGAAACGTGTTGAGTCACACCCATACCCCACATAATGGCTCCACTTCCCGCTAAGGCAAACTCTCTTGCAGTCTTTTGAATTAGTGTGGCCGGAACCCCAGTAACCTTCTCTGCATATTCGGGGGTATACTTCATAACGGCCATTCGAACCTCTGAAAATCCGGTGGTTCTGTTTTTGATGAATTCCTCATTGTAAAGTTCTTCCCTAATTATAACGTTCATCATGGCATTGGCAAGCACTATGTCAGTGCCCGGCTTTATAACAAACTTGTAATCGGCAAGATTCATTGTGATAGTTTCCCTAACATCAACGACTATTATTTTGGCCCCTCTCTTTTTGGCCTTCTTTATGTAATCTACAACCACAGGGTGAGTTTCAGCAGGATTATAACCCCAGATGAGTATGGCTCCAAAGTTCTCTATATCTTCGTAGGGGTTTGTTTGAGTTCCTGTTCCTATTGTAGTTTTGAGCGCATGGACACTTGCTTCATGACAAATCCTTGCACAGTTATCAATATTATTTGTCCCAAAAAGTCTCGCTATTTTTTGAGGGAGATAATTCTCTTCGTTGCTAATCTTTGAGGAGGATATAAAAGCAACTGCATCAGGGCCATAAAACTCCCTTATTTCAAGAAGTTTGTGAGATATTTCTTCAATAGCTTGGCCCCAAGGTATGGGTTTTAAAGCACTTCTATTGCGTTTTAATGGTTTCTTGACCCTATTTTTTGATAAGGCAAACTCCATTGCATAGAGGCCTTTTGGACAGAGTTTTCCTCTGTTTGGTTCACCTCTGTAAGGTTTAATAATTAGTGTTTGGGGATCAACAAGAAGTTTGCACCCAAACCCGCAATATGGACACACAACAGTTTTCACACTACCACCTAGTTAACACATAAATGGCAAAAATAAAAATCTTTCTACTAAAAATTAACAAGAAAATGATGAAGAATAACATCCAACTTAATGATCTTTCACTGAAGGAGGAAATCATAGTAGATAAGATTTATAAATACTCCACTTAACTTAACATCGAACACAGCCCCGTGGTGTAGTGGCCAAGCATGCGGGACTCTGGATCCCGCGACCGGGGTTCGAATCCCCGCGGGGCTACCACCAAAACAGGCTCCAGACCAAGTTTCTTCTCTTTTAAAAACCTTTAAATCTAATTAACCCTTTTCTATATAAGAGGTGGAAAAATGTATATTGAGGAGGAGCTTTTAGGAGGGATAAAAGAGCTTTTGGAAAATGACGACCTTTACTCTCTCTACGAAAGAGCTTACAAAAAGTACAAGCACTACTTTGATACAACAAATTATATAGTGCTTAACATTTATCAGTTTAATGACCACGGTGCCATACATGTTCTCCTGACAACAAGACGGGCCCTTGAAGTCTTGAAAATCCTTAAAAAGTTCGGAATTGAGACAACAGCAGAGAAACTTGACAAATCCTTCGAGTGGAGCAAGTTTATAGTTTCTTTTGGAGCTCTGTTTCACGATATTGGAAACATGATTCACAGGGATAACCACTATCAATTTAGTGTTCTTCTTGCTGAGCCTATAATAGATGAGCTTGTAAAAGAATTCGAGAAAGAAGACTGGCTTCTTTTAAAGGCCTTAACTCTAAATGCCATCTACACCCACGATGAAGCAATTCCTTGCACTACCATTGAAGGAAGCTGCGTGACGATAGCGGATGGCTGTGATATGGAAGAGGGGAGGAGTAGACTGGCATACAAGAAAGACAAAGTTGATATTCATGCAGTTTCGGCCTTGGCTATAGATAAAGTGGAAATAAAAGAGGGAGATCATGAGGTCCCGATCCTTGTGGAAGTATGGATGAAGCATCTTGCTGGGATTTTCCAAGTGGATGAAATATTAACGAAAAAAGTTAGGACATCTCTATTAAACGGGAAGGTTAAGATAAGAATATATGCTGGA
>QMUE01000124.1 GCA_003663535.1 Thermococci archaeon | reverse complement strand
TGTTTCCTCTGCTCCCGTATCAACTCCCACAGCTCCAGTTGAAGTGCCTAGTGCTCCTGCACCAACTGCTGCTGGGGAGGGCGTGGTTTCCGCGCCAATGCCTGGTAAGATTTTAAGGATTCTCGTGAGGGAGGGTGATCAAGTTAAAGTGGGTCAAGGGCTTCTTGTTTTAGAGGCAATGAAGATGGAGAATGAAATCCCCTCACCAAAGGATGGTGTCGTGAGGAGAATACTCGTGAAGGAAGGAGACACCGTAGACACCGGCCAACCACTAATAGAACTTGATTAGTTTTTTTGAGTTTACACTTTTAGTTAGTTTTTTTATTTTAGATAAAATAACTTTTGTTGTTTTTTATTGTATTTATTGTGCATTTATCAAAATCTGCTCCTAAAAATACCGCTGATTTCGAAAGACATATATACCCTTAGATATCCATTTTATAATGACTGTCTTTAGTGGGGGTGTCTAAATGAACTCGGCAGTTATTGTATTGGCAGCCGCAATTATATATGTGGCCATGTATTTTACTTATGGAAAGAGCTTACAAAATAAAGTTGTCAGAGTAGATCCTAGCAGGCCAACTCCTGCACACAAACTATATGATGGCGTGGATTACGTTCCAGCACATCCAGTGGTTCTATATGGTCACCACTTTGCAAGTATTGCTGGAGCAGCACCTATAACCGGTCCTGCACTTGCAATGGCATGGGGATGGCTACCATGTCTACTATGGGTATGGTTCGGAAACGTTTTCATTGGAGCAGTGCATGACTATCTGGCTTTGATGGCGTCAGTGAGGTATGATGGTAAGTCAGTACAATGGATTGCTGGAAAGCTAATGGGCAGGAGGACGGGTATTGGTTTCCAAATTTACATCTGGTTAACTCTATTGTTGGTAGTAGCGGCATTCGCTGCAGTTGTGTCAAATCTGCTTGTCACAACTCCTGAAGCTGCAACAGCATCCTTGCTATTCCTAATAGTGGCAGTAATTCTGGGGTGGATAATGTACAAGATGAAGGTGAATTTTTACGTTGCGACGATCATAGGACTGATACTTCTTGTAATAGCAGTTTGGATCGGTTTCAACAATCCATTGATATTTGTCGAGGGTCAAACAGTCTCTGGAAGTCCTGAGTTCCTTCAAGCGTACCACTACTGGAACATCCTATTGTTAATCTACATCATTGTGGCGGCTTCACTTCCAGTATGGGTACTCCTTCAGCCAAGAGACTACCTTAATGCCTACATATTGTGGTTCGGCCTTCTATTCGGAGGTATTGCATTCATAGCATTGGCGAAGCCATTCGAAGCTCCAGGATTTACAATGTGGTCAGCAAATGTTGTTCAGGGGCAACCATCACCATTCTGGCCTACTGTGCCATTAGTTATTGCATGTGGTGCATTGAGCGGGTTCCACTCTTTAGTGAGCTCTGGAACTACATCTAAGCAGCTTGATAAAGAGATACATGGTCTTTTGATAGGCTATGGAGGAATGTTCACTGAAGGATTCCTCTCAACAATTGTTATTACTGCCATAGCTGTCTACGGGGCTAAGTTTACTGGAATCAGCGCTGCGGAATGGGGAACACAGTACTTTGCTAAGGGTGGACTTGGGACATTTGTTAGCAGTTATGGTCAGGGTGTAGCTGATTTCTATGGGATTGACGTTGCGTTAGGAAAAACATTCGCAACCCTGTGGGTCTCAGCGTTTGCATTAACAACTCTTGACACTGCAACAAGACTTGGAAGATTCACATGGCAAGAACTCCTTGGAATGCTCTTTGATACGAGCCAAGGTATATGGAAAACTCTTACAGAGAAGTGGATTAGTTCAGCAATAATTGCAATTTTTGCAGTTTGGATGGCGTGGGGTTCTAGCTACAAACTCTTGTGGCCAGCATTCGCTGGCATGAACCAACTCTTGGCGTCAATAGCATTGATGACATCTAGTTTGTGGGTAGCCAAAGTCCAAAAGGCAGGGAAATGGGCCTATGCTGTTCTAATTCCAGCTCTCTTCCTGTGGGTAACGGTTACAGTAGCTATCCCATGGTACATAGTGAAAGTTCCACTCTCAGGAACTGCTTCGATAGTAACAAAAGGTGTTCTCGGTGTGGGGTTACTGCTCAACATCCTTCTAGCGTATGACTTCTATCTTGGATGGAAGAAGCCAGCTGAAGAATACGAGGCAACTCCAGCGTAAACCTTTAATTTTTCTTTTTTTATTTCAGATGTTTTACCATCAAAATTCTCCCAAAAAGATTTAAAGTTTCTCTTGCACTTTGTATAAGTGAGTGTATGTAGTTAATAACATGAGAAAGTGAGGTGATTACATGTTTAAAGGGGTGAGGGAATTTTTCAAAGGATTTTTTGGTTCCTTCAAAGCACGATCAACTGAATATATTGAGTTTGAGGAGAGAGAGCTTGAGAATATTTTTGCCCTTATACTTATGGGCTCCTTTGTTGGTATACCATCCCCACCAACTACTCTCGTGATAAGACTTATGCCTCACATGGTAAGGGAAATTTATGTTATGCAGAGGAGGGTAGCAGATATGGATGATATATTTGGAGAGATGGCAGGAATGTTCGATATAGCGTGAGGTGATAGGATGAGAGAATATCTAACTCCAAAGAACGAATTCAGAACGATTTTCTTCATAGGTAAGGGAGGGGTTGGGAAAACAACAAGCTCAGCAGCAGTATCAGTTTCTCTGGCTAAAAGAGGTTATAAAACCCTCATAGTTTCCATAGATCCCGCTCACAACCTTGGGGACGTCTTTATGGTAAAACTGAATGACAAGCCTAAGGAGATAATCGAGAACCTCCATGCAATGGAGCTCGACATGGGTAAGTTAATCAAATCATACCTAAAACACCTTGAAAATAATCTCAAGCACATGTATCGATACTTGACGGTGATAAACCTCGAGAAATACTTTGAGGTTCTGAGCTTTTCGCCTGGCATCGAAGAATATGCGACCCTTGAAGCAATAAAGGAGATCCTGCAGAAGGGGGATGAGTGGGACATCATAATATTTGATACTCCCCCAACAGGCCTGACTCTGAGGGTCATGGCACTACCCCATATTGCTCTCATATGGACGAATAAACTTATTGAAGTGAGGAGAAAAATTCTTGATAAAAGGAGGGCCATTGAGAATATACAGGGAGAGAGGAAATTCGTGGTAGACGGGGAGGAATATAAACTGCCAAGCAGAGAAAGAGAGGATCCTGTTATGAAAGAGCTTCTTGCATACAGAGGGGAAATCGAATTTGTGAGAGATATTATAACGAATAGGGATAGGACAAGTGTAGTAGCTGTGATGAACGCTGAGATGCTACCCCTATACGAGACGGAAAGGGCACATGAAAGTTTGAAGAAATTCAAAATCCCCTTTAACCTCGTGGTGGTTAACAAGATCATAGAGCTTGAAGAGGAAGTCCCAAAGATAAAAGTGAGGATGGATGCTCAGAAAAAAGTTTTGAGGGAAATACATAAGAAATTCAGGGATGCAGATATAGTGAAAGTCCCGATGTTTGAAGAGGAGCCAAGAGGTTTAGAGTGGCTTGAGAGGATTGGAGGTTTAATAGTTGGAGATTGAGGAGATTTATGAGGAGTTAAAAAAGGTTAAAGAGCCCATAAGTGGTGAGGACATAGTTAGTTTGGGAATTGTAAGTCTGATCAGAAAAGAAGATAACAAGGTGATAATTTTCCTTGGATTGGCTAGAAGGACACCGAGACATCCATTTGAGATGGCTGTTAATTGGGCCGTTCATGCCAGAATAGTTAAAGATATAATAAAAAGGTTTTAGAAGGAAAAATTATTAACTTTGAGATAGTTGATGATATGACCTTTCAAAAATATTATCCAATAAAGGAGGTTTAATAATGAAGGTTACACCAGAATTATTGCTTTTGATTATGGTGTTGGCAGCTCTTGCAACTTTGCAGTTTTACAGAGGACGAAAACTGAATTTGACTGTAATGGACTACTATTTGAGAACTATAGAAGACATAGTGAAGCCAAAAGATAAAGATTATGTTTGGGTTGGGGGGTACGTTGGTTTTAGGGCATTTTACAAAGTCAATGAAGGTAACATTGATAAATTTGAATACACTTTAACCCTTTTGCCAAGACAGAGTATCCTCTACTTCCCGATTTCAAAGATTATAAACAGGCATGACAAAATATACTTTATTTTGAAACCATACTCAAGAATAAGACGTGAGGCACATTTAATACAGAGAGGATACTATCGCTTTAAACCAAAAATTGAGGATGAAGCGCTTTTACAGAGGGAAATAGTTGAAATCAATGGAAAGCAGTATGAGGCTCTCTTCGAGAAGAAGCGCGATGTAGAGTTATTGAAGGAGTTTCTTCAAGGGTTTTCAAGAATTGAGAACATTAAACACATTTCAATTACTCCAAAAACCAACGTCGTTTACGTGTTCATGAAACCAGAAATTGAAACCATAAAGCAGGATGTGGAACATATGGTTCGCTTTGTAAATGATAAAATAAAGGAGGGCCCATTTGAACGCTAACATGCAAAATTTAATAAATTTCTTTCTCTATTTTTAGTTCATGATAGAAGAACTCTTCAGGCTTGGATACTCAAAAGAGTTTGCAGAAAGGTATTTTGATCTCTGGGGAGAGAGAGCATTAAGCATAGCAGAAGCGATGGAAAGGTCGTTGCCCCGGTGTTTTCGGGTTAACACTCTTAGGACTGAAATATCTACTATCACTAAAATCATGAACAAAAAGGGTTTCCAGTTTAAACGCATTTCTTGGGCAAGGGAGGGTTTTTGTTTAACACGTGAACCCTTTTCGATCACATCAACTCCAGAATATCTGGGGGGATTAATTTATATCCAAGAGGCCTCTTCAATGTATCCACCAGTAGCTCTTGAGCCAAAGCCTGGGGAAATTATAGCGGATATGGCTGCAGCTCCGGGAGGGAAGACATCTTATATAGCCCAACTGATGGAAAACAAGGGAGTAATATATGCCTTTGATGTGGGAGGAGATCGACTAAAAGAGACCAGACTTAATCTTTCAAGACTTGGAGT
>QMUE01000123.1 GCA_003663535.1 Thermococci archaeon | reverse complement strand
CACTTCAACAATCCATCCGCCGTTGTTGCAAAGTATCTTTGAGTTTGAAGGTATTTCCAATAGCGTACTCATGTTGAACGAGTATAAATCTTCAACAACCTCCCGATTTTCGATGATGCTCCAACCATCTCCATGGGAAGCAACCCTAAAAGGCATGAGTCCATCTAGCTTTTTAATGATACTATTGTCAGTGGGAGTCCCTACTAGGATTAAATCCTCCTTTAGTTGAGATGCAGTGATGTTATCTGGGGTAGTTACCTCTATCTGGACATACACCCCCGCATCTTCAAGTGTTCTTTCCAGCGAGCTTTTTAGCTGCAGTGCCAGGATCTCATAGCCTTCTCCGTAGACTATGACAACTTTCCCCGCCACTACCACATGATTGAGGGCCCCATACCATGTAACTGGTACTTCCTGTTCATAGTACCTGCTGACGTTATTGGGAGTTGCAATTTTCTGCATTTTTGACATCAAAATGGGAAGGAACTTGGGAAGTGTCATATTGTCGTGCATGAATATGTAGTATTCTCTGATAACATATGGCAAGGGATACAGAAGCACCAAGTCCCTAAGAAGTCTGAATTTGATGATCCCTTGGCTAATATTCAGATTTTCAGCTATGTATATTGCGAGCCCTTCGGTTAAGAGTTCGTTCATGTAGTTATCGATATTTCGGACGTGCCAGTCATATGTCATGACGAGAAGTGGAAGCTCATTTTGCAATATTTCAACGTAATAACTCAAATTGCTCAAGTTGAGTGAGCTCAATGCTTCACCCACATAAGGATGGGAGAACTCGTGGAGTATTGTAATCTCCTCAAATTGAGCCTGAATAGTGCGGGATTTAACCACCTTCGTCGGCTGAGGAACATTGCTGATGTAATATGCAGTCTCATTGGTTGTCATGGCGTGACCCTGTATCCTGAGGGAGTACGAGTATTCGATTTTGTATTCCTTGTAAGAGTACCCAAAAAGCTTCTTGAGAAGCTCTGGAAACGTTTTAAACGCTTTGCTCTCCTGAATGGGTTGTATTGCGTTTCTATACTCACGCTCATGCTCCTTGTAAAATTTCAGAAAGTTGCTTTCATTAGCGAATTCTGCTAGAAGTCTAAACTCAAAGCCAAGACTATCCTGACTTTCGTTGGCCAAGTAATTTAATTGGACTAGCCTGTTGCTCCATTCCATAATGAGGGTGTTCCGATAGTAGTAAGGCCTTGAGTTGCTAAAAACGGCTTTTACGTACTGAACTGCCTCAGCATTTTTGTTGGAACCAAAGTATGAAAGAACGCTTTCAACATAGCTTTTGGGTGCGAGTATAAATGGATCGCTTCCATTAAATGCGAGGATATAAACCACCGCAAACAGCTCCAAGTTGGGATTTATCTCGATGGAAACATTGAAGGATCGGTCCTGCCTCGAGTCGGAAGCATATCCGTTAGTCGCAATAGGGGTTCGTGGTAAAACATAACAATATGCTACCAATATTCCCAATATTAATCCAATCGCAAAGAATACAGTAAGCCCTTTATGCTTACGCATCTACTACCCCCTCTTTATTGTCCTTTGGGATTTTTGTAGTGTAAGTAATCTTGAATTTGTAGAAAAGGTTCGATATGTCCTGCTCAATAAGCTTTTTATTCATACAGCTTTTGCATTTCACTAAACTGATATTTCCATTTTTTAATCGATTTAGCTCTTCTAGAGGCAAATCCGAGAACGGACATCCTCCAACGCAGATAGGTAACAATGAACAATTCCTACATTCGCTTATCATGCTTATCATGTTTCGCTCCCGTACTTTATTTAATGAGTTGATATCAACCCTCTGTTCTGGAAAGTATGTGCAAATCTTGAATATTTCCTCCCTAGCGGCTATTACACAAGGATACACTCCCCCATCAGGTGACAGTACTGCTGCTTTGCCTGTAAGTCCGTTACAATGATACATTCGTATATGTGGAAGTCTCCCATTCAAAATAATATCTTTAGCTATCTGAAAATCTCCCCTTCCATTATCAACATTTATATATTTCAGCGCCCAGAGATTATCTAAAAAATATTCTACAAGTTTCTGCGACAATTGTTCTCTATTTTTGAATTCATGTAAAGTCGTGGATGAATACGTCCCCCCATTTTCTAAAATTGAGAATGTTATTGGTATTGTCCCTAGAAGCTCCTCTTTTTCCAACTCACAGGAGTGGTTGTATAAAATATCAACAAGTTCACTATCACATAGTAAAGCATTCTGGGTCAATAAGTTTACCAAGAGTATCTTATCCTTCCCAAGATTTAGCTTTAAGACGTATTTATTAACCTTCATATTCCTCACCATAAATGGGTAAAACTAAGAAAACAAATTTCATTTTGCATTAGCATCTGATGCACATCCGGGCAGTGAATACGTGGGACAGACAAATCCACCGCCCCAACCACCCATCATACATATCTCCATCCTTGCATTTGTATTTTGGGTGAAACAATAAATAAGTTTTACTGCACCTGATTTATAAACTCTTGAAACTCATTTATAAATAAAGTGAAACCATCTACGAGGAAAAAAACAATGTCTATAAGTAATTTCGCCGACTTTTAATAGTGAGTGATGAGCAGTGGTGAGCGTTAATGCAATAACCAAAAACGCTAGAGTCATCAAGGCGTTCATATTCATCCAGAAGGAAGTATTCTTTTTAAGGCGCTTTGACTTGCTCCTTCAATTCATAAGTTTAGGCTTAAACATCCTCTTCATTGGGATTTTTGCAAGGCTTATCACAATTAATGCAAACATTTCACAATACGGCACTCCAAACTACCTCGATTATCTTTTAATTGGCTCAATAATCCACAATCTCGTTTTTCTGCCAAGGGGCAGCATTTCTAACGGTGCTGGGAAGACAACCTTTTGTAAGATTGCCAACGCTCTGGTGGTACCCATGAGAGGTCATCTTTACATTAATGGTTATGATTCAGTGAAAGAGCATGATAGAATCAGGGGCAGAATATTCACGATTTTTGGTGGGGAGAGGGATTTGTTTGGCTTATTCCAATGGCGTGTAAGCGTGGAAAAGAACTTAAAGTTTATTGCAGAACTCTGGGGGATTCCTAAAGCTGAAGCTGAAAAGAGAATCAACTACGCTCTGGAGCTTTTAAATCTTAAGGACAAGAGAAACGAATGGTACCAAAAGCTTTCTGCAGGCATGAGGCAAAAAGTTTACCTTGCATTACCAATAATAATTCAGCCTGAAGTTTTAATTCTTGATGAGCCAACAGTTTATCTTGACGTTTTTACAAGAAGGGAAGTGTGGAATGCCATTTTAGACCTCTCTAAAGAGTTTGGGACGACGATAGTATTAACTACACACAATTTAAATGAGGCGGAAGTGTTGTGCGATAGAGTTCTAATTTTTAACAAGAAGAAAATTGCCGAGGGTAAGCCGAAAGAATTAATCGAAAAATTCCAGGCCTTAAAAATGGAGAGGAAGCTGTTGGTCAAACTCAAGGGCAAAGTTGAAATTGATGACTTTAACGGAATAGCAGAAAAGATTAAAGTTTATACTCAAAACGGTTTTACTTGCTTGGAAATTTACATTAAACGAGATCGCCTAAAAGATATCCTCGCGATTCTAACAAATTATGACGTCATTGATCTTCAAAACGAGACAGTAACCCTCGAAGACGTATTCAAGAAGCTTTTAGGTGATGAAAATGTTAAAAGAGTTAAAAGTAATTAAGGCATTGATCGTTCTTTTCCTGTTAGTTGTTGGTTGTGAGCATTCAAGCTAACAATAAGCCCAGAGCCAATGACAATCACCACAAAATTATTCAGAAATGCTAAACTTAACCAACAACAAATCAAAAAGGGCGTTGATTTAGAAGAAAAATATTAAACAAAGAGAGAGAAAAATAGAAAGAAGAAATTTTAAACTTTATTCTTAAAAACAAGGAAATCATCCAGAAGGAACTCAGGGAAATCTTTGGTCATGTTAGAATTTGTCGAGTTCTCCGTAGACTCGAGAAAAGGGAGATAATAAACAGAAAAAGAAAAGGAAAACATACATGATAGAGATCGCATAATACTTGCCAAAGAAGATTTAACTTCAGGATCCAATGTATATCCAAGAATCAAAAATCTACCCTCCTTATCTTTGGATCAAATAATATTAGGCATTGCTATTCAATGCCTATTAGAGCTCTCTCAACACCCGTTCTATCACAGGGTCGGTTATTGAGTATAGCTTTTTTCCATCTTTAAATTCACTTTTTATCCAACTCATTCTTTCAAGATTTTTAAGCAAAGAGGAAAACCGTGCATTTGTTATCCTGCCTTCGTGAGCCTCAAGATATCCTTTTATTTTCTCCCACCGATTGAATCCTAAAGCTACAGCTTTTAAAATAAATGTGTATCTCCTGCTCCTCTTTTCTAGCTCTTTGATTTCTTCTAACATTGTTTGTTGTGCCTTTCTCATAGTGAGCTCCAGTGCCTTCTTAGAATCTTTTGTGTGGAGATAGTGGAATCCATATTCAACCAACCACCCTGGAATTCCATCCAAGACCTCAACTGCTCTCTCTAGTTCCCATTCTCTTACTTTTAAATTGGCCTCCTTGAATCCCTTCTTAAGGAACTCAATGGATTTTTCTATTGCAAATGGGCTTATAGTGATTTCGTTATGTATTCTTCCGAAAAGGAGGGCTTCATGATTTTCAAATCCCAAAAAGTCGTGTAAAAGGCCAATCTCTGAACCCGTAAAGACAAAGCGTATTTTGGGCAAATTATCATAGGCATAAGCCACAAGGGCTAGGAATTCTTTACCTCCCTTTGTTCCATAGAATCTGAGGTATTGAGCTTCATCGAATGCAAGAAGTATTGTCTTGTTTTTCTCTTCCCCAAACTTATTGAGCTTTTCAAGGATTTCTACCAGATTCAATTCTCTAAGCGAAACTTCAAACCCTTTTATTGAGAATTTTGATACATTAAGGTGTGAGAGCAAGGGTTTTAAGATCTTTGGCTTCAGATTTAACAATGCGTTTTCAAGCTCTCTTTTGAGTTCTTCTTTTGTGATCCACCCTCCTACATTTGTGTACAACTTTCTGGCATCAATATAGATCCCAACTGCCTTGCTCTCATTAAGTGCGACTTTTAAAACTGAAGACT
>QMUE01000122.1 GCA_003663535.1 Thermococci archaeon | reverse complement strand
TTTTTAGTAGCTTATCCGTTCGTAGAGTTTCATGAGGCCCTCCTTTATGGTGCTATAATGACACCAACAAGTGTTAGTATAACTGTAAGGGTTCTAATGGAACTCAGAAAACTTAGGAGTAGGGAGGGTACAACGATCTTAGCTGCCGCAGTTGTAGATGATGTTTTGGGGATTCTTGTTTTAACTGTTATCATTTCTCTTCTTCGGGAAGGAAGCATAGATTACATGACAATCCTTGAGATCCTCGTAGAAGTTAGTGGATTTCTTGCAGTTTTCTTGTATTTTGGGCCGGTCCTTGCAGAGAAAGCCTTCAAAAGAATTTCACGCATAGACTTGCCCGAGTCCACAACAACATTTGCAATAATCTTTCTGATAATTTTTGCTTATATGGCAGAGCATCTGAACCTCGCATCTATTCTAGGAGCATATTTGGTAGGACTAACAATAGGACAAACTAGCTACAGAAAACAGGTTGAAAATCACATGAGCATCCTTGGTTACTCCATCTTTATTCCTCTCTTCTTTGTAGAGGTTGGTATGAGAATCGAAGTCAGCTATATCTTACATGCAAGTTTCTTTGCAATTTTATACACTCTTGCAGCAATAATAAGCAAAATCCTTGGATGTGGAACAGGAGCATATTTAGCTGGTTTTGATCTTAAATCATCTCTAAGGATTGGTATTGGGATGATCCCCCGACTCGGTGTTGAGCTTGCAATGCTTACAATAGCTCTCTCAAGTGGTGTAATTGGGCCAGAGGCCCTTACAATAGCCATTTCTATGGTATTTGCAACCACAATCCTGACACCCCCGTTACTGAAATGGGTTTACAAAAAGTAGTACAAACAACATTTCTTTACATACATTTCTTAGTATTTCGATTGTGAATATTATAGGCCACAAAGAAGCTTCTTAAAGAAAGAAGAGAAGAAGACAAGGTTTATGAAGTTTAGGGACTGTACATGGCCAACGAAAAAATCATTGAGTTACGATTATTATGTATTTGAAACTGAGAACCTAAATACAATTGAAATAGTTGAATAATTTCTCCTCCATCATAAAAAAGGTTTTGAGATCACACATCCAACTAACAAGTGTTTAAAAAATCTGTGGTGCGGTGGCCGGGATTCGAACCCGGGTTACCGGCTTGGGAGGCCGGTGTCCTAGACCAGGCTAGACTACCACCGCTCAACGAAAGATAATACAAAGAAGGTTTAAAAGCTTTACTTTAACCGTTCCAAAATTATAGCCGGGCAGACCTTTGTAACACCATCAATTTTTCCTATTTTATTTGACATAATATCTGCTAAATCCCCACCATCCTTTGCCCATATTTCTGCCATTATCATGTGGTCACCACTTGATAGATAGAGCTCTCTTACAAACTCAAACTCCTTTAACTTACTGGCAACTTCAAAAAGTCTTTCTGGTGTTGTGTCCACCCCTGTGATACTTACCAGATTGTAACCAAGCTTTTGAGGGTCTACTCTAATAGTATACTGTCTTACAATCCCCCTCTCTTCCAATGATCGGACCCTTTTCCTTACAGCTGTTTCACTTATGCCCAAAGCCTTTGCTATTTCAGTAAAGGGCGTTCTTGCATCTCTTGTCAACATCTCAATTATAATCCTGTCCCTTTCGTCTAACATACATTCACCCCATAATTGTTTTATTAACCGAGTATATTAACTTTTTGAACCCTATATTTTGTTCTTCAAATCTAGTTTTGCAACAATCTCAACATGAGGAGTATGGGGAAACATATCAAGAGCCACTATCTCTTCAATGGCATATCCCTCTTTAAGTTTTTTCAAATTTTCTGAAAATGTTCTCGGATTGCAGGACACATATACCAACGTTTCAGGTGAATCTTTGAGTAGCTTCTTTATAAGTTTCGGATGAAGGCCCGCTCTTGGAGGATCTACAATGACAGTGTCATAAACCCCTAAGTCCCTCACCCCTCTATCCTCTCCCACCTTAAACTCCGCATTTACTTCATTTATCCTTGCATTTGTGTTCGCCATTTCTACTGCAAAGGGATTTACCTCAATTCCCTCTATTTTAAATCCTCTTCTTGCTAAATATATTCCAAAAGTCCCCACACCAGAGTAAAGGTCAAGAACCTTCTCGCCTTCAACAAAGCCACTAACCTTTTTTACAAGATTAACAGCTTGATAAGAATTTGTTTGAAAAAATGAATTCGGATGAATAAGGTAAGTAACATCATCAAGTTTTTCCCTAATAAATTCTGCCCCCCAAACTCTCCTAGGAGTCCCATATGATACATCGCTTTTAGTGCTGTTAACACTCCAGTAAAGAGAAGTTGCAAAATCAAAGTATTCAGTGACTTCCTTGGAAAGAGTGCCTTCAGATGTTACCAAGTTTACCATGAATTCTCCTGTAAACTTGCCTTCTCGCAAAACTATATACCTTAGAAAGCCATTACTTTTCTTTAAGTCCCATGGAACTAGCTTAAGATCTTCGATAAGATCTCTAACTGACCTTAGGGCTTTCTCACCCTTATCACCAAAGATTCTACAGCTTTTCACATCTGTAACATCCCACCAAGTACCCCTTCGCCTAAAGCCAATTCCTCTTGTGGTTACTGCCACGTCAATTCTGTTCCTATAGCCATAAATTTTAGGAGATGGAAGTACTTCAACGTTCATCTCTAGAAGTTCAGATAGTTTTTGCTCCTTAAATTTTAGTTGTTCTTCATAAGAAATATGCTGAAGCAAACATCCTCCACATACACCAAAGTGCTTACACTCTGGTTTAACCCTAATAGAGGAAGGCTCAAGTATTACATATTCATAGACCACGCATTTCTTCTTTTCTTTACGCCACTTTTTAACCTCAACTATATCTCCAGGAGCCGTGAATGGAATAAATAATTTTCTACCATTAATTTTTACTTCCCCAAAACCTTCAGAACTTAGTTTTTCTATCTCCACTCGCATGTGTCATGTTTAGAGGGGGCATATAAAAAGATGCTGGTTAAGTGGATTTGTCACAATGTCAATAGGATACCAAGAAACGTTTATTAGAATCAAAAACAATATAACATTTGGTGTTCTTGGAATGGTTGCTAGAAAAAATGTTATCTACAAACTCTTGGTAACAAAAAAGAGAGCTACTTCTTTACAAAAGTTAAGTGAAGAGCTTGAAACACCAATGCCGTGGCTTTTACGCATGTTAAAAAGATTAGAATCAGAAGGCCTTGTTGAAATCTTCTATGGAAACGAAAAGGCAACAATAATGGTTAAAGCAAAAACCCTTGAAGATTATTTTTGATCTATTCTCTCTTTTCTCTATATTTGAATAGATCTCCCACTGTTACCAGTGGAATTAGGGTGTAACCTTCTTTTTCTAAAGCTTCTTTAGCACCTTCTTCCCGATCAACTACTACCATTATCCCAACTATTTTGGCACCTTCCTCTTCCAAAGCTTTCGCTGCCCTGAGAACACTTCCACCAGTAGTTGTAACATCTTCTACAAGAAGTACTCTCTCACCTTTTTTCACTTCACCCTCAATTTGCCTCCCTGTTCCATATTCCTTTTTCTTCTTTCGTACTATTAGCAGAGGTTTATCACTCATTAGAGCCAAAGAAACTGCTATAGGGACTGCCCCAAGTTCCGGCCCTGCTATTTTGTCATATTCAAGAGCAAACTCATCTACCTTGATTTTCATGAGGGAAGCAATAATCCTCAATGCTTTGGGATTTGTTATAAGTTTTTTAATGTTAATGTAATAGTTACTTTCTTTTCCAGAACTGAGAACAAAATGTCCGAATTCAACTGCTTTCTCCTCAAAGATAAGTTCAATTAAAAGCTGCTTTTCCTTTGACATTTTCATGTAAACCACCTCTATACCCGCACAAATATGTTAACAAAAAATTTATAAATCTTTGGGAACTTAATTCGGTCGGGCTTTATGAAGTTCCAAGATGTGATTAGTATAAATGATTTTGGGAAGGAAGAGATCGAATATGTTCTAAAAACCGCAGAACGACTTGAAAACGAACTTAATGAACAAAAAATCCTCCAATATGCAAAGGGGAAAGTTTTAGCAACACTTTTCTTTGAACCATCTACTAGAACCAGATTGAGCTTTGAGAGTGCAATGCATCGACTTGGAGGGTCAGTGATCGGGTTTGCAGAGGCTTCGAGCACAAGCGTCAAAAAGGGTGAAAGTCTCATGGACACCATAAGAACCGTGGAAAAGTATGCGGATGTGATTGTTATAAGGCATCCACGAGAAGGAGCTGCAAGATTAGCCGCAGAGGTTGCAGAGGTTCCGGTAATAAATGCTGGAGATGGAGCAAACCAGCACCCTACTCAAACACTTCTTGACCTCTACACCATCAAGAAAGAGTTTGGAAGAATCAATGGACTTAAGATAGCCCTTTTAGGGGATTTAAAATATGGGAGAACTGTCCACAGCCTTGCAAAAGCACTTTCTTACTATAATGTCAAGCTCTACTTTATAGCCCCTCAAGGCCTCGAGATGCCTAGACACATTATTGAGGAGATCTCAGATAAAGTGGAAATAACAGAGACCAGCGATTTGGAGAGCGTTATTCCAGAGGTTGATGTACTATATGCCACAAGAATCCAGAAGGAGAGATTTCCCGATCCAGCAGAATACAACAAAATCAAAGGCTCTTATAGAATCGACTTAAAGATTCTAAATGGAGCAAAAGAGACTCTTAAAATTATGCACCCACTACCAAGGGTGGATGAGATATCCTACGAAGTTGATAAGACCCCTTACTCCGCATATTTCCGACAGGTATGGAGTGGAGTCCCCGTCAGAATGGCTCTACTAAGTATCGTGTTGGGGGTGGTAGAATGAAGGAACTCAAGGTCTCAGCGATTAACAAAGGAACAGTGATAGACCATATACCTTCAGGAAAAGGATTAAAAGTTCTCGAAATTCTCAATTTACCCAAAGATAGCACAATCCTCGTTGCAATCAATGTTAAAAGTAGAAAACTGGGAAAAAAAGACATCATAAAGGTAGAAGGGAAAATCCTAAGCGAGGATGAAGTGAATAAAATAGCACTCATAGCGCCTACTGCGACAGTGAATATCATTGACAAGTGGGAAGTTGTAGATAAGAAAAAAGTAGAAGCGCCAGATGAGATAGTGGGAATAATCAAATGTGCAAATCCAAACTGCATAACCAATTATGAAGAAGTAAA
>QMUE01000121.1 GCA_003663535.1 Thermococci archaeon | reverse complement strand
CTTTTCTTCACTTGAGAGGACTAGTGTAAATGTCTCAACTCCTTGAGTAAGTTGGAAAAACCGTGCGTTTTCCATTACTTTGAAGAGCTGTTCAAGGTTATTTAATACAGCTCTCCGTTCGGCAGTTATCACTGTTAGGTCGGATTGGAGCTCAATAACAGTCTTTGCAACCACGTTCTTGATTTTCTCTTCAAAGAAAGCTCTCTCTTTCTTTAAGCCCTCTCCTATTCTTATTAAAGCCATTTTTACAGCTCCGGCCGAGGTTTTGATGTTCTCTTTTTCCAGCTCCTTTAAAATAACTCTTGCCAGAGCACTATAATTTATGACATCTAGAATCAAGCACTCTTTGATTGCTGGCCTAGAGAGGATAATCTCTTTCACAATCTTTGCAATACTAACTTTTTCTTCTGCCATATTCCCACCTGACGGGAAATATTATGTGATATTATATAACTTTTTGTATCATTTGGCACTTTCTTATCCAATTAAGGAGGTTGTCATGAATTGGAAAAACAGAAAGAAATCCAACATATTATCCATATTGGAAAACATGGCTCTATCGTTTCCGTCTTACTGACAAAAAATCTGCAAAAAGAGTTATATTTGGGTTAAGAATCCTTGTATAGGTGATCTATTATGGGTGATTTACAAACTCTCCAACAAGAGGGTAGTTGTTAAATTTGGAGGAAGTTCTATTGGGGACTCTTTTAAAGAGGCATTGCAACTGGTTTTGAAACTCTACGAAGGGAATGAAGTTGTGGTTGTGCTTTCAGCACTTAAGGGAGTCACAGATGCTCTTTTGGATTTAGCTGAGAGCAAAGATGAATCAATAATAGAAGAAATTGCAAAAAAGCATGAAAAACTAGCAAACAAAAGCAAAATTGACCTCAATTCAGTTGAAATCCTTTTAGCTGAGCTCGAGCAGGTTTTGAGAAATGAAAAGAGTTTTCCAAATAAAAAAGCCTTTATTGACCATGTTCTATCCTTTGGGGAAAGACTTTCAGTTAATCTGTTCGTAAATGCTTTGAAAAACTCGGGAATAGAAGGCGAAGCAATCGATGCCTTCCACATAATCAGAACGGACAACAGTTTTGGAAACGCAAAAGTTGACCTTGGTGAGACGGCAAAAAGAGTGAAAGTTCTTGAAGATTTGCTTAAACAAAATAAGGTTCCAGTTGTTACGGGGTTCTTGGGAGGTTATAAAAGCTTTAGAACAACACTTGGGCGAGGAGGAAGTGATTATACAGCAACCATATTGGGTTCGCTTTTAGAAGCAAGAGCCGTTTTGATAATGAGCGATGTCAAGGGGATCTATACGGCCGATCCCAAGATAGTTAGAGATGCTAGGCTACTCCCCTTTGCATCTTATGAAGAAGTTTTGACGGCTTCAATGCTTGGGATGAAGGCTTTGCATGAAAGGGCTATTGAACCGGTAAAGGGAAAAATACCGATAATTTTAGGGAAAACGAATAATCAGCGCTTAGGGACGCTTATTTCAAAAATAAATGCTGGAATGCCAATATTGGCCTACAAAATCATCAATGAAAACCTTGCAAGCATAGGGATTGTTGGAGTAAATGAAGTGAACCTCAATGCTCAGATCTACAAGAGGGGCAGAAATTGGATTTGCTTTCTTGTAAGAAGGGAAGAGCTTGAAAATACTTTAAATGCCATACACGAGGTGATTTTTCAATGAGAGTCTCGGTTCCAGCAACGATAGCAAACTTTGGGCCAGGATTTGATGTCTTTGGTCTTTGCTTAGAAAAGCCGAGGGATTTCATTAGGGTTAAGCTAAGCGATGAGATTGAAGTAAAAGTTAAGGGTTACAAGGTTCCAGAGGAGCCAGATAAGAATGTTGCCTCTGTTTCGGCTTTATTCCTATTAAGGGAAGTTGGAGTTGAGAGTGGCTTTAAAATGAAGATTAAGAAAGGAATAAGACCAAAAAGTGGGCTTGGTAGCTCTGGAGCCTCTGCTCTGGGAGGAGCTTTAGCAATTGCAAGGCTTTTGGATATAGAGGATAAAGAGATTATTTTGAGAGCAGCTTTAGAGGGGGAAAGGGTAGCATCTGGAAGTTCTCATGGAGATAACGTAGTTCCAGCCCTGTTTGGAGGATTCGTGATCTTAAAATCCCTATTCCCTCTTGAAGTATTCAAGATAGATGCAAAGCTTAAGTTAGCCATAGTACTGCCAGAAGTGGAAGTGAGCACTAAAAGGGCTAGGGAAGTTTTGCCAAAATACGTCCCATTAAGTGATGCAGTGAGAAATTTAGCCTTAGCAAGTTCCTTGGTTTTAGCTTTAGAAAATGGTGATATAGAAGAAGTTGGAAAGTTGCTGGATGATTATTTGGCAATTCCTTATAGGAAGCCCATAATTCCTTGGTTCGACAGGGTTAGGAAAGCAGCATTAGAGAGCGGAGCCTATGGATTATCTATCTCCGGCTCTGGACCAGCTGTATTTGCTTTAGGTGAAAACCTTGATGAGATTGGAAAGGCAATTGTAGGAGCTTTTGAAGAGGAGGGAATTAATGCCGAATACTTTATTAGCAAAGTAGGAGGGGGAGCAGAATGATTTTGAGATGTATAGAATGTGGAAAGGAATATGATCCAACGGAAGTTAGGTATAGGTGTGAATGTGGTGGATTGCTTGAAGTCCTTGTTGATTTAGATAAAGTTGAAAACGTCTTCGATGGTAAAAACATAACATTGTGGAAATATGAGAGCTTCATTCCGGTTGAAAAAAGGGTTTCACTTAATGAAGGTGGAACACCCATCTACCGCTTAGAGAACTTGCAAACTGAGCTTGGGATGAAAGAACTCTACGTGAAAAACGAAGGTGCCAATCCAACGGGCTCTTTTAAGGATAGGGGAATGACTGTGGGGGTTAGCAAGGCCCTAGAGCTTGGTATGGATAAGGTGATTTGTGCTTCTACAGGTAATACCTCAGCATCTTTAGCGGCCTATGCAGCCAAATCAAGCATAAAAGCCTATGTTTTAGTCCCAAGCGGAAAAATTGCATTAGGAAAGCTTGCCCAGGCAATAGTTTACGGTGCAAAGGTAGTTCCAATCAGGGGAAACTTTGATGATGCTTTAAGGGTCGTGGTCGAAGCAAGCAAAGAACTGGGCGTTTACATGCTCAATTCCATAAATCCCTTCCGTCTTGAAGGGCAAAAAACCATAGCTTTTGAGATCTTTGATCAGCTTGGGTTTGTTCCAGATAAAGTTATTTTGCCTGTTGGAAATGCTGGAAATATTTCGGCAATTTGGAAAGGATTTAAAGAGCTTTACGAAGCCGGTTTTATAAATAAACTCCCTCAAATGATTGGAATCCAGGCTGAGGGAGCATCGCCCCTGGCTAAAGCGTGGAAGGAGAGAAGGGACTTCAAACCCCTTAAGAAGCCTGAGACAGTTGCAACTGCTATAAGGATTGGAAATCCAGCCAACTGGCCAAAAGCTTGGCGGGCCGTTGAAGAGTCTGGAGGGGTTTTGGAGAGTGTGACTGATGAAGAGATATTGAAAGCTCAGAAAATGCTTGCATCGAAGGAGGGAATATTTGTTGAGCCAGCATCTGCTTCCTCTCTTGCCGGGTTAATGAAGCTAAGGAATGAAACCGAAGAAGATGAGAGCGTGGTTCTGATAACGACAGGACACGGCCTGAAGGATCCGAACATAATCCTTGAGGGGTTTGAGCTTCCAGAGCCAATAGAGCCAAGCTTAGAGGCATTCAAAGAGGTTCTTTAATGGAGGTAGCAATTTTAGGAGCAACAGGATTGGTGGGCCAGACCTTTGTAAGACTTTTAGAGGGCCATCCTTGGTTTGATGTGAAATACCTCATAGCTTCCCAGAGATCGAGAGGGAAGAGGTTTAGAGAACTCGCTACGTGGGAGGTATCTGAGGAGATAGGGGAGATGAGGATAGAAAGCCTGGAAGAGTTTGATGGAAATGCGGATCTAGTCTTCTCGGCCCTTCCATCTTCAATTGCTGGAAAAGTTGAAGAAAAGCTTGCAGAGAAAATTCCAGTATTTTCCAATGCCTCCTCACACCGATATGAGGAAGATGTTCCCATTTTGGTTCCTGAGGTAAACGGAGAACACTTAAGTTTAGTTGAAGTGCAGAGGGAAAAGCGTGGCTGGAAGGGATTCATAGTAACTAATCCCAACTGCTCTACGGCGATTTTGGCGATTTCACTCAAGGCCCTTTCAAAGTTTGGGATACAGAGAGTTAACGTAGTGACCATGCAGGCCATTTCTGGAGCGGGATTTAGTGGACTCTCAGCCATGCAGATTTTTAACAACGTGATCCCATACATTGAAAAAGAGGAGTGGAAGATTGAGAATGAGTCAAGGAAAATACTTGGAAAATTCGAGAATAACAAAATAACTCCAGCAAGCTTTGAAATTTCGGCCATAACAACAAGAGTTCCAGTTTTACACGTTCATACTGAGGCAGTTTTTGTTGAACTTGAGGAGGACCCAACTGTTGAGGAGCTCAGGAAATCATTTGAATCCTTTGATCCGTTAAGATCCCTTAAGCTTCCATCATACGCAAAGCCGCTCCTCTATAGGGAGATTCCTCAACCCAAACTTCATAGGGATTTGGGCAGGGGAATGACAGTTACTTTTGGAAGGATGGAGAAAATTGGGGAAGGGAAATTTAAATATATCACATTGGGTCATAACTTAATTAGAGGGGCTGCTGGTGGCTCAATCTTAAACGCTGAGCTGGCTTGTGTGTATGAAATTCTATGAAGGAGGAGTGTGAATGGAGGTTAAAACCCACACTGCCTTGCATGTGTTAAAAGGGGCAGTGGTTAAAGTTTTAGGTGAGGAGGCCAAGTGGACAGCAAGTGTTTATGTAAGTGGCAAGCATGGTAGGTTAACCGTTAAGTTCAATCGAAAGCCCACAAAAGAGGAGATTGCAATGATTGAAGAGTTTGCCAATAGGAAAATCGAAGAAAATGTTCCAATTAAAGTATATGAGCTTCCAAGAGAAGAGGCAGAGAGCAGATTTGGAGAGGATATGTACGATCTCTTCCCAATTCCACCTGAAGTTAGAAGGCTCAAGATAGTTGTTATTAATGGGTGGAACGTGAATGCTTGCAACAAAGACCATACAAAAACAACCGGAGAAATTGGGGAGATAAAGATTAAGAAAGTCCGGTTTAGGAAAGCCAAAGAACTCCTTGAAATAAGTTTCGATGTAGTCTAAGGTACTATGTGGTGCTT
>QMUE01000120.1 GCA_003663535.1 Thermococci archaeon | reverse complement strand
TCATCACCACATCTATAGATGTGCACCCTGCAACGCTTAGGAGGAGAGTTTTCATTGGTGATATACCATTTTCACCGAAGATTATTTTTCCACCTTCTTCAGTAAGAGCTTCAAATTTCTCATTACCCCTCCATTTAACCGTCCCCTTCATAAAATCACCATCCTACAATGGCAGGAAATTTTTAAATGTATTTTGTGAACCTAAGGTGTATGTACTTAAGACCCTTTGATCCATGGAGATCCAAACTCTGCACATGCCCGTTTAAGTATACTCTTAACGTCTACACCGGATGCGATCACGCGTGTGTTTACTGCTACATAACCTCTTACATCCCCAAGGCCTTTAAAATCCGAATAAAAGAGAATCTTCTCCCAAACTTAGAAAGAGAACTCCAAAAATTCAATAAAAACTTCATAATAGCCCTCTCCTATTCTTCCGACCCTTACCCCACAATAGACAAAGATTTGAGAATAACCAGAAAAGTGCTTGAACTTTTTAAAAAATACAACGTCAGATGTCTTATTTTAACAAAATCCAACCTATTTGAACAAGATTTGGATCTTTTAAAGGATTTGAAATGTGCCATTGGAATCACAGTTACAACCATAGACGAAGAAAAAGCAAGACTTTTAGAGCCTAATGCCCCCTCTCCACAAGAGAGAATTAAAGCTTTGAAAAAAGCAAAGAAAGAGGGAATCCCAGTGTATGCCAGAATTGATCCAATAATCCCATTCTACACCTGGAAAGAGTTTGATGAAACGCTTGACGAGCTGAGTTTTGTATCCCACATAACAGTATCAACACTAAAACTGAGACCAGATTCATGGAGGAGAATGGAAGTAAAATTCCCCGAACTAATGAAGAAGCTTGAGCCATTGTACAAAAGAGGAGAAAAAATTGGAGGTTACCACTACCTACCAAAAAGTTTGAGATTTAGAATCTTGGAAGAAGCACGTAAAAAAATCGAGGAAAGAGGAATAACCTTTGGCTCCTGTAGAGAGAGTTATTACTCATATCCAAGCTGTGACGGTTCCCATCTGGTCCCAATATAAAGGAACTCACAGTTCATGGATTTGAAAGCTCTTTGTAATCTCTTTTGCCGGATCATCCAAGCTGAACTTTTTCTTTTTATACCCAGAGGCTTTATCTACAAGGGCCTTGAAAAGTGGCCCCATTTCATCCAAATATTCTGCCCACCACTGAACCCCAATGGCAAATTGCCCTTCAACTTCCACTGCCTCTATGATGCCATCCTCAGCATAAGCAACAGGTTTTATATCGTTGCCCAATTTTTTAATCGCTTGATGATGAAAACTATTCACATCTATAAATGCCTCCCCAGTAGCCTCTAAATTCAAATTCTCCTTGAGAATTTCAAAAAGCACAGAATCTTGCTTTATTCTTACTTCATGAACCCTTGTTGACGGATGGACCAGAAACTTTCCGTTTCTAATCCAGTTATGCTGTATAGATTTTGGAATCTCGTTAACATCTTGATAAAGACTCCCACCAAGGGCCACATTTATTGCTTGAGCTCCTCTCCCAATTCCCAATATTGGCAGCTCTTTCTCCAAAGCAGCCTTGATTAAGGCCAGCTCAAATTCATCCCTTTCAACATCAAGGCACTCTATTTTTTCAGATAGTGTGTCTCCATAGTACCTTGGATGAATATCCGGCCCTTCGGGGATGATAATGCCATCTATAGCTTCCAAAACATCTACTATCTCTAAAAGTGGTGGGATTGCAACAGGAATTCCCCCGCCTTCTTTGACTCTCCTGACGTAAGTATCGTTTATTGTGAGAGCACCAGTTTCCCAGTTAAATGATGCAACAATACCAATAATCGCCTTCATATTTCACACCCCTGTTTCAAGTAGCCAACACCACCTAAATAGTTTTCTAAATAATCTTAAACAGGTATCCAATAATGCAACTAAGAATAAAAGAGAGATCTTTTCTAGAAAGTGAACTACTCCATCTTAACGGATGAAACTTCCTGTTTCACAGAGAGAGGACTCTCTCCACAGGCATTCGGGACCGCCCCGGCCCCCACATCAGTATTTTTAGTATTGTTAGAGTATACAAAGGTTTTTATCCTCTTTCCCTGCTGTATCCTCCTCGCTTTCACAAGAGGACTTAGCAGCAACGAAAATTAAAACAAAAAATGAATATACAAGCTAAAACTCCTCTGCATCCCACAATGCCAATCCATTTTCCTGGAGTTTCCTCTCCAACAATTCACCTAATAACTCTTGAACAACCACTTCTGCAACGAAAACTTCACCTTCCACCAAGTGACCCCCAAACATTTTGCCTTCTTCATCACCCAAGCTCACGTGGATATGAGCAAATGGTTCGTTGTCTTTGAGACTTATGTTTCCCATAGCAGAAATAAGTTCATAAGTCCCTTCAAGTTCAATGACTTTGTATTGTTTCTTCTCTTCCTCAAAATAGCCTATTTTCGGATTCTTGAGTGTGCCTATCGCACTAATAGTGCCAATCAAGATATTATGCTTTTTAGCAAACTCTGTTACAGAGTTTAGGAATTCTTTTCCCTTGGGTATCCTAAAGAGAAATGTCCTACCTTTTGAAAACCTCATATTAACCACCTAAAACTAGATATGAGCAGAAAGTAATTTAACCTTTTAGGTCATTACGCCAAAAACGAAAGGATTGAGATCATCTTTTCTCTTCTTCTATCTGTTTTTTGAAATAGGCATACAAAGCATCATAAAGGTAAAACTCCTTCTCCAGGGTTTCATAGTCATCCTTACATATCATCCTGTATCCTCTAGCAATTATATCAAGGGCCACTGCTAATGGCGAAGGCTTTTCCACATGTGTATCGGCCTCTCTAACAATCTGAGCCATCTTTAGCACTGCGGGATCTGTGATGTTGTATTTCTCCACAAAGGCATCAAAAGAGCACTTTCCATCATGATGGCCCAATTCAACGCCTTTAAAATCAAAGGGAATTCCCTCAGTTATTGTTGATGGATCTGTATCCCGGGGCACAAATGCAAACTCAGCTTCAGGATCAATAAAGCGCTTTATAAGCCAAGGACAAGCAACCCTATCTACATGCACATGTTCACGAGTTACCCACTTCATCCTATCACCTTCCGAATTTTTACTAATGATATATATTACGAAGAATATTTAAAGATATGTTGCCCAGAAGATAAAAGTTTAAAAGACTAGTCTTTACAAAAATACAATAATTCAGCGTTCTAAAGTAATCTCTGCATAACTCCTTGGATCTTCCCATATTTTTACTTTGATTTTCTTAATATTTTGCCCAGCTTTTTCAGCTATTCTCTCTGCAAACCACTCGGCTATTAGTTCAGCGGTTACATTGGGTTTGTTAAGAATGACAACCTCATCTCTAGGGAACTCTAGATGCTTACCATTCTCTTCAACAACCACATTTCCTTCTCCTTTAATACTTACCCAATCCTCACTGACTAGCATCTTGTGATCAAGAAGCTTTATGAGGTTGCTTAAGTGATTAAAGTCAAAAATCATTCCATTCTCGTTTAGCTCTCCCCAAACCTCAACGTCAACGTTGTAAGTATGTCCATGAATTCTAAGACATTTACTCTCGTATGGCAAGACTAAGAAATGAGAGCTGTCAAATTCTTTATGCCACCCTATTTTTCTCTCGGTAATCTTAAACTTCATTGACCTCACCCCAAATAAGAATCGAAACGAGCTTATTAATCTTTTTGGCCATGCCTTATGCCCTTTACATCCTCCCTATTTAACGTATGTTTCTCCAGTATGTGCTGTTTTAGTTCTTCAAGGCTTTTTGCCTTATATCCACAGAATGGACATACAAATGTTTGATCATTTTCCATGCTTCTTCCACCAAGAGAATGTAGTGTGGCCATGATATAAATACTCTCCGTATATTTTTACTTTATTTAGTAGTATTGAATAGGGCAACATACGCAATTTCATCTCTCAACTTTTACTTGAATTAATTACGATAGAATCTATTTATGTTATTTAAAATTTCATGTTGTTTATATTAATATTGAATGAAATTGCTTATTATTAAAAATAAAGAAAGATTAATTTATAAAAGTTATAATAATGTTAAAATTACTATAATATTAAATTATAAAATCATGATTTTTTACGAGATTAGGTAGTACAAATGGGCAATCAAGGCATTTGAGAGGTTTTCACAATAAGGACTGCCTTTCGCAAAAGTTGAAGAGTTGTAGTTGTATAAGCCGGCACCTACACCAATTTTTTCTATTACAATCCTAGGTGGTAATAATTAGAAAGGATATCCATGCTTTGTTGCCAGTTACTCCATATTCTTGATGAGATATATAACTTACGGCGGAGATTAAGAGGATTTCGGATGTTCAGCTAGTCCAGATTCATCCAAAATCAAAAAATATTAAGAACAGCTAAGGGGATATTTTAACAAAATACATTCTTAAAATTGAATATGCCCATTAAATCAAACCTAAAAAACTTTAATCAGAGTAAACCACCTTCATCATTGCTTTAAGCCTCATTAGACACTTATTTCAGGAGTTTGTTATAGGCCTTAATCATCTCTTCGGCTAACTCAGGATCACTTTTTTGAATATACTCGGGGATTATTACGAACGCTTTAACGAACCTATTCTCAATCCTCACAGACTTTTTTGGATAATTAAGTTCATCCAATACACATTTTTCCAACATGGAGAGACAATTAATGGGAATTACAAACTCCAATTTACCATTTTTCTGATTTTCCCTGAAAAATGGCCTTAAACCACTACGCTCAAGAACTGCCTGCTGGAGCTTTGCTATTAGTATCTCCCTTGAAAGAGATAGGAGTGAAGGATATTCAATAGTATCTTCTCCTCTCATATTTGAACCCCAAATCAATGAATCACATGTGTTTTTAAATGTGTTGATTTTACCACTATACATAATTGTCATATAATAAGCCTTATATCTAAAATTCATGCACAATAACGTACATCTTAAATTCCACAAATATCAAGAAACAAGAAAATATGGAAAGCCCGTGGAGCCCAGACATATTTCGCAGATTTCCAGAAGCCAACAACAAGCCCTGGTCCCAAGAGCACTATAGGTGCCACAACATTCTCAGTATACATGTAAAAAGATACTACACCAAGAACAAATGATATTATATTCAAAAAGAACATAACCCTGACCCCTCCGACATCCCTCTTTGGCACTATATCCGAGCTTATTTGGTCTAT
>QMUE01000119.1 GCA_003663535.1 Thermococci archaeon | reverse complement strand
CTTTATAGAGACATAAAAACCAACTTAAGAAAAGTAAATGCAATTTATAGAGTAGTAGAAAAAGATGGAAAAATAGAGCTGGAGAAGGTAGCTTAGGCCTTTGCCTTTAATTCTTCTATCACTTCTTTCAGATTTTGAAGCATCTCCTGTATATCCTCAAATGTCACGTAACCCATATTTCCAATTCTGAAGGTCTTCTCCTTTATTCCTTCACCATAACCCTTGGCAAGCTCAAATCCTCTTTCACGCATTGCATTGTAGACCTGCTCTCCCCTGATGCCCTCTGGAGTAAGCACGGCTGTGATAGTTGGGCTTTCATACCCGGGCTCTGCAAGGGCATCAAGTCCAATTTCCCTGACTCCGTTTCTTATCATTTCACTCCTCTTTTTGTACATACCAAGCCACTTTTCTTTTCCACCCATTTTCTCAATGATCCTTAGAACAACGTTTAACCCAAATTCCTGAGGCATTGCAGGAGTTGAAGGCGGTCCTTGCTTTTCGTTTTGCACTTTGATGTACCTAGGCACGTCAAAATACCAGCCTTTTTCTTCAGCCTTGTGAGCTATCTCAATGAACTCCTCACTAAAGGCACCGATAGCCAATCCCGGTGGAACACCAAAGGCTTTTTGAGAGCTTCCAAACACAACATCAATTCCCCACTTGGTGAACTTTATATCTGCCCCACCCATCGCGCTCACAGCATCAACAAAAACAAGCTTATCATGTTCTTTAGCCACTTTGGCCAGCTCAGAAAGGGGGTTTAAAACACCAGTGGAAGTTTCATTGTAGGTTATTGTTACGGCCTCAACATCAGGGTTTTTCTTTAATGCTTCATCGAGATCCTCCGGTTTTGCAGCTTTTCCAGGTTCGTACTCCAAGGTTACAGCTTTTCTCCCGTTAGTTTCAACAACCTGTTTGTACCTCTTTCCAAATGCTCCAATTATTGTTACAAGAACTTTTCCACCTTTAGAAATACCATTCCTTATACTTGCTTCCATAACCCCCGTTCCAGAGCTTGGGAACAAGAGAACCTCTCCTTTTTCGACTTCAAGGAACTTTTTGAGTCTTTCAACCGTATCAACATGCATTTGTTTGTATTCCTTCGCCCTGTTACTGAACATTTGAACTTTCATTATCTCAAGAACTTCTGGGAAACAAGCAACGGGCCCGGCTGTAAAGAGTTTATACTTTGGCCTCACTATCTCGTACACTTCTTTATAAGCCTCCTCAAATTGCATAGTATCACCCAGTTAGATGATATCTTATGAATATTAAAAACTTTAGCTTGGTTATTGTGACCTACCCCCCCTAAAGGACGAGGCTTTCACGAGGTAATTGATGAACTACAAATGGCCAATACACTCTTTTTATAGCAGAAATTCTTGGCCATACTCAAAGAGAAGACGCGTTTGATAAAAATACCCCCGACATGGAGAAGGAATTTATGAACCATCTGGCCCCGGGAACGAGCAAATTCGTTGTCTTCAAAGATAAAATCCATGAAATTGAGACTAAAAACCTTTAAATTTTTCCAAATTTATTTTTCTTAACTAATTTTGATTACACAGTGATTTTTGGCTTTAACAAAAGATATTGTTGTGAAGAGTCATAATCTACAGCTGCCCTCATCCTCAAAGGGCGAGGTTTGAAAAGAAGAATATCACTCTCTAACACAGACTCATTAATATATATCATAACTGGAAATTTATTTCCAGAATACTGGATCAAATAACAGAAAATTTTGACTTTTTAATGCATCTTTAACATTTTTAGGAGATTAAAACTCTGTAAATACAATTTAAAAACATTTTTATTCAATTTTTAATATCAACATTGACCAAAAGTTTTTTATATTTTAAAAGCATTCAAAAAAGTGGAAATAAATTTCCACAACTTTAGGAGGTCATACCATGAGACCCACGATTGGAATAACAGGAGCTTGGAGTGTGGAAACCTGGGGGCATTCAGAAGAACACGGAGGATATTTCTATGTGGGGAGCTACTACTCCACTGCAGTATCAAAAAGCGGGGGTTTACCATTTATAATACCCCTTCCACATAAAAATGCAATTTTAAAAGAATTCGCTGAAGAAATTGTTTCTAAACTCGATGCTATCTTATTTAGTGGGGGAGGAGATGCCAAAAAGTTCAAAAAAGAAGAATTGCCAACTTTATATGAACAACAGCCGCTTCGATATTCATTTGAAAAAGAACTTCTTCTAGAGGCATGGAAAAGAGATTTGCCGATATTGGGTATTTGTAGAGGCTATCAAATGCTTGTAGAAGTTTTTGGTGGAAGATTAATGGATGAAACAATTGATGGTCACAAACAAAATCTTCCAGGATACGAGCCTTGGCATTCTCTACGGATAAAAGAAAACAGCAAATTTGAAAATCTTGTTGGGACACGGGAGATGAAAGTTAATAGTTTTCACATACAGGCAGTTGAAAAAGTACCCAAAGGATTTGAGGCTGTAGGGTGGAGTGATGATGGGATCATAGAAGCAATAGAAGCTATTGATAAAGAATTCGTCTTTGGTGTTCAATTTCACCCAGAAGAAAGATATGACGTTGATCCACATGCTAAGGCAATATTTGATCATTTTGTTGAAAAGGCTAGAGAATACAAGAAAAGGTGATTAAATTGAAAGAAGTTAAAATCTTATCCCCTACTGGCCACTTGGGATTCACCCCTATCGAAGAAGAAAGTTTTTGGAAAGGTGTTAATAGAAAGCCAGATTTTATATGTGCAGATTCCGGTAGTTGTGATATTGGCCCTTATCCACTAGGAGCCGATGTTGCCGCAAGTCCAGAAGAATGGCAAAAGCATGATTTGGAACTTATGCTCTTAGCTTCACGAGAGCTTGATGTACCCATGATTATTGGTTCTGCATCAGATACTGGAACAAATAGAGGAGTTAATCAGTTTGCAAGAATTATAAAGGACTTGGCAAAAAAACATGAACTTAAGCCATTCAAAATGGCCACCATCTACGGTGATGTTCAAAAAGAGACCCTGTTAAAACGCCTTGAAAAAGGAGACGTTATAGAGGGCCTTCACGGAAGGCCTCCATTGAATAAGGAAATTTTAAGCAGAACGGATCATATCGTGGCAGTCATGGGAGTAGAGCCTTATATAAAAGCACTTGAAGAGGGGGCAGATGTGATAATCGCGGGTAGATCTTCAGACGTTGCAGTTTTTGCTGCCCCTGCACTTTGGAGTGGAATTCCAGAGAATATAGCGTTCTACGCAGGGAAAGTTTTGGAATGTGCCTCCTTCGTCGCAGAACCCTTTGCAGGTAAAGAATCCGTATTGGGGATATTGAGGGAAGACGAGGTAATAATCGAGCCTATGAGCAACTATCAACGGGCTACTCCAGAATCAGTAGCAAGCCATGCAATGTATGAGAGAATTGACCCATTTATAGAATGGCTTCCCGGCGGATATATTGACATGAGAGGTTGTGTGTATGAAGCAATAGACGAGAAAAGAACTAGGGTCAGAGGTTCAAAGTTCTATCGGACTCCAGAATACAAAATAAAACTTGAAGGATCTGGAAAGGTCGGCGAACGTTGTTTCATGATAGTTGGAATAAGAGATCCCTATCTAATAGCAAATCTGGATAAGGTAATAGAATGGTCCCGGAAAAAAGTGAAGGAGAAGTTTGGTGAAAGCGGATATGATCTCTACTACCACGTTTACGGAATAAACGGTGTTATGGGCGAACTAGAACCTATACAAAACCCAACGCCCCATGAAGTTGGAATTATTGTGGAAGGTATAGCTCCAAATTTGGAGACGGCTAAGGAACTTACATATCTGGCAGGAAGGAACTTCCTATATGCCAGATTAATTGGGGTAAAGGGAACAGCTGGAGCAGCTGCTTTCATTTCTGATGAGGTTCTTGTGGCTCATCCTGCATATGAATGGACAATAAACCATTTGGTAAAGGTAAATGACCCACTTGAACTTTTTGATATTCGGTTTGAGACTGTAGGAGGGATTTAACATGAAAAACGTTCCGCTTGTAGAACTAGCAAAAACAATAAGAAGCAAAAATGCTGGTGTTGACCATATAACCTTTGACATTATCTTCAAAGATAGGGACGTTTATGAGCACATTAAACAGAACCACCTTATAACCAAGGAGCTGATAGCCCAGATTTACAACATGCCCCCGGAGAAAATAGTTCTTTTTGTTTATTTTGATCCTGCTAAGGCAATTAAATTTACAATACGCCGTTCTAAGCCAAGTGGAAGTCCCGGTGAGACCGACGTTATGGGCGCCCAACAATACCCACCATTATTTGAGATCTCTCTTATGTTACCTGAGAGCTTATTAAAAGAAGAAGGAGGTGGTAGCCAAGGTTGAAAACCCGCTTCTACAAGATGCTAAGATCATGTTACGAGGTAGAATCCGGTATTAAAGAGGGAGGATGTGAAAAATGGCGGTTCCAGACTGGTTGAAAAATCCACATGGGTATTTTATTATATTCGTCCTAATATTAATTGCCACTCTGGCCACATGGACACTTCCAGCAGGGGAGTATGAGCGATTCAAAGATCCCCATAGTGGAAAGACAATTGTAGATCCGGAGTCGTTTCACTATGTAGACCCCAACCCGGTAGATCCATTTGAAATGCTTCAAGCCATTCCGACAGGATTTAAACAAGCTGCTGGTATTATAGCTTTTGTTTTCATAATAGCTGGAGCTATCCAAATAATTCGTTCTACTGGCGCACTGGATGCAGGAATTATTGCAATGGTAAATAAAATGAAAGGACGGGATACACCGTTGCTCTTGGCAATAATGTTCGTATTCGCTCTATTAGGTTCAGTGTTTGGATTTGCTGAGGAAACTATACCTTTAATCCCACTGGGAGTTGCCATGGCACTAGCACTTGGTTACGATAGAGTTGTAGGTTTCCATATCATTAGAACAGCAGCATGGGTAGGATTTGCAGGAGCGATGCTAAATCCATTCACAATTGGTGTTGCACAAAGCATAGCAGAACTTCCTCTCTACTCTGGATTGTGGTACAGGATAATTTGTTTCTTGGTATTCTTTACAATAGGTGCAGTGTTTATTCTAAAATATGCCAGAGATATAAGAAAAGATCCCAAGAAGAGCATACTCTATGGTTATAAAGGAGAAGATAGAGCGGAATTTAATTTGAACTATGAGCAACAAGAGTTAACTCCCACAAGAAAATTGATACTTTTAGTTCTGTTTGGAGG
>QMUE01000118.1 GCA_003663535.1 Thermococci archaeon | reverse complement strand
TTTATGGAAGTGGAGATAATTCTAAACAAAGAAAAAGCAGAGAATATAAAAAAGGTGCGCCCAACAAAGGATGAGTATTTCATGCTTATTGCGAAGCTTGTGGGACTTAGAGCCACATGTCCAAGGCTCAGAGTTGGGGCTGTAGCTGTTAAGGATGGTTATATATTAGCAACAGGTTATAACGGGGCTCCGAGGAATATGGATCATTGTAGTGATGTAGGGTGTCTGGTAGTTGATGGACATTGTCACAGGGCGGTTCATGCTGAACAAAATGTCATAGCGATGGCCGCTAGAAAAGGAATAAGCTTGGAAGGTGCAACACTATATGTGACTCACTTTCCATGTGACACCTGTTTTAAACTGCTGATAAACGCTGGGATTAGAGAGATAATCTATGAGGATATTTATCCAAACAAAGCCACTGAGATTCTTTTGAAAGAGGCCCAAGAAAAAGGGATTGTAAAGATAAGACAGTTCAAAGTTCCTAAAGAGAGAGTCAAATTATTTTTGGAGGAGTTGTTTAAAGAGAATCTTCTGGAGGAGTAGATTGTTTTTCAAGCTTTTTAAGTTCTTCTTTAATATCTTGAAGTTCAATTGCTATTTGTCTGGTGAGTTCAGTTATTTCTCTTTCTGTTTTGTCAATTGCCATGTACAATTTAAATAATATTAAGTAACTTAACCCGATTGAGACCACAAAAAGTGCATCTAGGCCTCTTCCAACTCCTAAGAGTCTTTTTATGGTCATAGATAGTTCTATGGGCTTTAATGAGATAACTAACATGATTAGCAATAAGCTTCCCCAAAATATCAAATCTTGCCAGTTGAGTTCTTTCTTCCCATATTTCCCTATTAAATAAATTATAAGGGCGGAAATTATTAGGAGGGCAATATACTGTACAGCATACATTTTTATCACCTCAGTTTATCTAAGAGTAAGTTAAATGCTATTTTAACGCCTTCTAACACATTAGTTCCTTTCTTCTTGGTATATTCTGTATAAACTGCTCTTATAGGTACTTCTACAATTTTGCACTTATGTCTTGAGGCCTCTATTAGTATTTCACTTGAAACTGCATATCGATCACAAGTAATCTTTATTTTAGATGCACATTGGCGATTTAGGCACCGTAATCCACTTTGTGAATCTGCAATATAGTTCTTCGCAAATATAGAAGTGATAAAATCGAGTACAAAATTTCCAATTTTCTTTACAAAGGGCATTTGACTTATATCTCCCTTTAGTCTAGAACCAATAGCAAAATCTGTTTTTCCTTCAATAACTGGTTTCATGACCTTCAATGCGTCTTCTACCAAATGTTGACCATCAGCATCAAAAGTTATGATGACTTCGGCCCCCTTTAAGAGCGCATATCGTATCCCAGTTCCTAATGCTCCTCCTAGGCCTCTGTTAACTAAGTGGCTTAACACTACAACTCCTTTTTCTATCGCTATTTCCTTTGTTCTGTCTTTGCTTCCATCATTCACAACAATAATCTCTTTTTCTTTGAAGTATTTCAAGAGATCTTTAAGGACATTTTCAATGGTTTTTTCTTCATTATAGGCTGGAACCACAACATAGGTGTTAAGCAAACGTTTGAAGAGGCCAATTGCTTCTTTTATTGTTTTTACTTCAAAAGTGGCTTCTTCATCTATCTTAAAGCTCATTCTACCACTTTCGTTAGATGTTATAAGGACACTTAGTGTGCCTAAAGCTTTCGCAGGAATCAGATCGTATCCATGATCTCCAACCACCACTGCTTTTGTAGAAGGAACCTTAAAGTAATCCAAAATGACTTTGAGATGGCCATTGTTTGGTTTTACGTCTTCCCAAGAGACATCATCTCGTGTAATTATGAGATTGAAGAACTCTTTGATCTTGTGTTTTTTTAAAGTGAATTCAGTAGCTTTTCGTGAGCTCCTTGTCATTAGTGCTAATTTCAATCCCTTATCCTTCAAGAACTCAAGAAGTTCTCTTGCCCCTTCAAAGAGGTAACTTTCTTTGGCTCTTTCCACTTCAAGGTTAACAAGAAATGAGTGCAGATGTTCAAAAGATATTCCTGTTTTTTGGGAGATTTGGACAAGAGTTTCATACATTGGTGTTAAATCACCTATTAGTTCTTCTGGTATTCCCTCTTCTAATAGTTTATTTCGGAGTTTCTCTTTTATTTCTGTGAAATCCATCGAAGCGCCTATGAGGGTTCCATCGAGATCAAGGACTACCAACTGCACATCCATTTCTTCCACCGACCTTATTTAGATACTATCGGAAAAGTTATTAATCTATTCCCCAATTTACCATAAGGGATTATAATGATAACGGCGATTATTGGGTTCCTCATTTCCTTGGTCTTAACTCCATATATTGCATCCCTAATGAGAAAAGCAGGGATTGTAGGTAGGGATATTCATAAACTCGATAGGCCAGAAGTCCCAGAAATGGGAGGGTTATCCTTATTGATTTCCCTTCCGCTTAGTTTAGTTGCAGTTTTGAATGGAGACCTGGCCAAAGCTCTTCTAGTTTTTTTGGCTTTTGGGGTCATTGGAGTACTTGATGACATAACCAACCTGAAACAGTCTCACAAAGTGATGTTATCTCTGTTGGTATCTCTTGGCGTTTTAGCTCTTCCTTTGGATACTAATGTGAATCTATTGTTGTTTTCAATTGAACTGGGGGTTCTTTATTATCTTTTTTCAATTCTCTTTGTAACGGGGGCTGCGAACTTAGTGAACTTATTAGCTGGATTTAATGGTTTAGAAGTAGGAACATCAGTAATAGCCCTCTTCTTTTTAGGATTAGCTACTTCTGGAGACGCTCAAATTTTAGCATTTACAGGGGTAGCAGTGGGTCTAGGATTTTTATGGTGGAATAAATATCCGGCAAAGGTTTTCCCAGGGGATACGGGTACGTTATCATTGGGAGCTTTGATAGGAGTTGTAGGAATTTTAGGGAAAGTGGAGCTCTTTACTGCCATACTTCTTCTTCCTCACTTCTTAGATTTCCTCTTAAAAACAAGAATCAGGTTCAAAGGGAGGCCTTTGGGTAAAACTGAAGTTTTTGAAGATGGGATCCTTAAGGCCCCTCCCTACTTAAGTTTTCTAGGCATCATAATGAGGATGAAAAAAGTGAAAGAATACCAGCTTGTCGCAATAGTGTGGGGGATAGAAACCTTTTTAGGGGTCATTGTTCTTCTTCATCAATTACTTTAACCATTCCAAACCCATAGCTTGTTTTGTCTCCAAATCCATTTTCATAGCCAAATTTCCCTATTTCTTTTGATCCATAGTATCTGAATACCATAAGTGAGCCTCGATAATAGGTTTTGCCTACTTTTATCCTAACTGGTTTGAATTTTATGACATCTATATGAAAATCTGTGTCTTCCGGGAGCTTCCCATATACCTCTGAGAACTTGGTGAGCATTATCTTTCGGAGTTTGTCTTGGAACCCCTCATTGTTGGGGTATAAGTCCCAGATTTTTACTTTGTTATCTTCAAACTTGGCAGTTCTAACGACAATAGGACTTAAGGTTGAGAATAATGTTCCATCGGATATTGTGGGTTCTCTGAGTATTTCAATTTTTACCATTGAAAAGGTAGCTTTACCGATTTTGAGGATAGGACTGGAAACAAAACCTTCTGCAATGGATTTTATGACCTCATTTAGTGGTGAAGAAATGTAAAGTGAGACGTCATCTGAAAGGACTTTTATCCCCTCTTCGGAGATTATCTCTCTTTCTCTGATCATTATCCGGGAGAATGTAAAATAATCTTTGTACTCTGTTTGTAATATTTTGGCTAGGTCAGGTGATGCAAGGAAGATTTTTTCTAACAACTGATCGTGGATTTCATCATTGTAATTGAATGGAACTATTAGATTCTTATTTTCTGGCTTGAGCTTGATTTCAATTCTCATTAATTTCCCCTCCGGATCAAATATTATATTTGTTTTTGGTATTAATAAGAATTTCGAAATGAGATTGTCTTTTGGCTTATTTTTAAACGAAGTAAAGGGGATAACGATAAAATTCCTGTTAGGGGCAAACTTTTTAAACTCCTCCCATCACCACCTATTGGCAATCTTATGAGGGGCGGTTGGCTGAAGCTGGCCGTCACCAGGAGGTGTTATAAATGGCAAGGTTACATGCAAGGAAAAGGGGAAAATCTGGATCAAAAAAGCCACCAAGGACAGCACCACCCACTTGGGTGGAGTATACAGCTGAAGAAGTGGAGAATCTCGTTGTTAAGCTTAGGAAGGATGGTCATAGTGCTGCCATGATAGGAACTATTTTGAGGGACCAGTATGGTATCCCCAGTGTTAGGCTGATTACTGGAAAGAAGATAACCAAAATTCTAGAAGAAAACAATCTTGCCCCAGAGTTACCGGAGGATTTGATGTTCCTCATTAGAAAGGCAGTTAAATTAAGGAAGCATCTGGAGCAACATCCAAAAGATCTTCACTCAAGAAGAGGACTTCAACTCACAGAAAGCAAAATCAGAAGACTTGTTAAGTACTACAGAGGAACTGGAAAGTTACCAGCCAAGTGGAGATATGATCCAGAGCAAGCAAAATTGCTTGTGCGCTGATTTTTCACCTTTTTATTATTAAGGTGATATGATGGATAAGAATGCATTCTTAGAAAAGGTTAGGGAAGGAGCAGAACTAATAAAAATGCACATTGAGTTAGGTCATAGTATACGTATAATCTCCCATAGAGACGCTGATGGCATCACTGCAGGAGCTATCTTAGCCAAAGCTATAGCAAGAGAAGGTGCGGATTTTCATTTAAGCATCGTTAAACAGCTTAGTGAGAATATTATAAAAGAACTTGCCGAAGAAGGCCAAAAGATATATATTTTCAGTGATCTCGGAAGTGGTTCCATAAGGTTCATTGAGAGATATCTAGCCGATGCTACTGTAGTAATAGCTGATCATCATCCCCCCGAAGATGGAGAGATTGAACGAGAAAATCATGTTCTTGTGAACCCTACTCAGTTTGGAGCAGATAGTGTTAGAGATCTCAGTGGTTCAGGTGTGGCCTACTTCATCACAAAGGCATTAAATGAGAAAAACAAAGACTTGGGTTACTTAGCTTTGGTTGGAGCAGTTGGGGATATGCAAGAAGTTGATGGTCAGTTTCACGGGATGAATATTGAGATAATAGATGATGCAAAGGAACTTGAACTAATAGAACTGCGTAAAGAAATACGTCTTTTTGGAAGGGAAACTCGAACTTTGGCTCAAATGCTTGCATATGCATCAAATCCAGAGTTACCTGGGATAACAGGAGATTTGAGGA
>QMUE01000117.1 GCA_003663535.1 Thermococci archaeon | reverse complement strand
TTCTTTCTGACCACTATGGGGATTGTATCGGGCCATGTCAAAATGGCTGCCCAGCCCACAGTGATGTACAAGGGTACCTCGCGTTAATAGCTATGGGCAAATACCACGAAGCTGTAAAATTAATGAAAGAAAAATACATCCTCCCAGCAGTTCTTGGAAGAGTATGTCCGGCATTCTGTGAGGAAGAATGTAGAAGGAACCTCGTGGAGGAGCCTTTGGCGATAAGACAACTGAAAAGATTTGCCGCTGATTACGATCTCGAACACGGCCCATGGATGCCAGAGATCCCCCCATCGACCGGCAAAAGGATCGCGGTTGTCGGAGGTGGGCCTGCAGGACTAGCATGTGCCTATTATCTGAGAACCATGGGGCATGATGTGACAATTTTTGAAGCAATGCCTCATCTTGGAGGAATGATGCGTTATGGCATACCCCCTTACAGACTCCCGAAAGACGTGCTTGATAAAGACATAGCGACGGTAATAAATACGGGCATAGAGGTAAAAACCAACACTGCCCTGGGAAAAGATATTGCCTTGGAAGAGCTTAGAGAACAATATGACGCAGTATTCCTTGGAGTGGGTGCATGGAAGAGTAGGAAGATGAGGATAGAAGGTGAAGACCTTGATGGCGTTATTCACGGCATAGAATTTCTCAGAAAGATCAATATGGGGGAGAAGGTTGAACTTGGAAAGAGGGTCATTGTAGTGGGCGGTGGAAACACAGCCATGGATGTTGCAAGGACGGCTTTAAGGCTTGGTGCCGAGGTTACAGTGGTTTATAGAAGGTCAAAGAGTGAAATGCCCGCAAATCCAAGGGAAGTAGAAGAGGCGGAGGAAGAAGGGATCAGGTTCATGTTCCTTACTAATCCCATAAAAATCATCGGTAAGGAGAAAGTGGAAGAAGTTGAACTCATAAAAATGAAACTGGGCGAACCAGACGCAAGTGGTAGAAGACGCCCGATACCAATAGAAGGCTCAGAGTTCAGAGTAAAAGTAGACAATGTTATCCTTGCTATAGGTCAATACTGTGATGAGGAGTTCTTGAGAACCATTGGCATCGAAGCAAAACATGGGAGAGTTCTCGTAGACGAAGTAACACTCCAAACGAATAAGGAAGGAGTTTTTGCTGGTGGAGATTTAGTATTAGGCCCATCCACAGTTATAGAAAGTATTGCAACTGGAAGAAGGGCCGCAATTATGATAGATCTCTATTTGAAGGGCAAGCTTGAAAAAGCAAAAGAGGTGCTTCTAGATCCTTCAAAGCACATCGAAGAGGTTTTATGTGATGAAGACCTTTATAGAGTTCTTTTTGATCTGAGACCATACAATCACTGGAAGAAAGTGACGGAGAAAGATTATGAACATGTGGAGAGAAAACCGAGAGCCAAAGTAAAGCTCCTCGATCCGGAAATTAGAAAGAACAATTTCAAGGAAGTTGAACCAACAATGGATGAGGAAACAGTTCTTACAGAAGCTCAGAGGTGCATGAGTTGCGGGTGTATGGAGATCTTTAGATGTAAGCTCAGAGAATATGCAACACTCTATGATGCAAAACAAGATGCATTTATAGGAGAGCAGAACAAATTTGAAATCGACGAGACTCATTCCAATGTTGTGCTAGACAACAACAAGTGTGTTCTTTGTGGCCAGTGTGTCAACTTCACCCATGAGGTTGCCAAAGAGGGTATCGTAGATTACCTGTTCAGAGGCTTTAAGACATATATTGGACCCCAGTTAGGAGAGAAGTTGAAGGATCAAAAGGGAGTGTTCATTGGAGAACTTATTGACATTTGTCCTGTTGGAGCAATAACTGAAAAGCTTCCATTCGTTAAACCCGGTCCTTGGAAAACCCAGCCGGTGAAAACAGTATGCAACGGATGTTCATTTGCATGCGAGATGAACATAGAGGTTTACAACGACATCTTAGTTAGGGCCTCAAGCAGAAAAGACTCGTGGAATGGATACATTTGCGATTACTGCCGCTTTGAAAGACCATGGGCTCAAGACATCGCCCAGCCAATTTTGAACGGAAATGCTGTAAGCTGGGAAGACGCTGAAAAGTTCCTAAAAGAAAAAGAATATGCTCTAATACTCACACCCTCTCTTACAAATGAAGAGATAACGTTCTTCAAAGAGCTTGCGGAAAGAAAGGGAATTCCAATAGGCTCAATCGTTGATGGTGGAACTTCAACCGCAACTATTGAAGACATTAGAAATGCAAAGCGCGTCCTCCTAAAAGCTAACGTAGAGAAATATCCTCTCCTAAAGGTACTACTGAAGGGCAAGGAGATAGTAGAAGAAGGTTACGAAGTAGCAATAATTGAAGGTCCAGCTGAGCCTATGGACGTGCCAACTTTAATTCTCCACGATGGAGTGAATGCTATAGGATTAACAAAGGCAGGAATTACCGGCATACCAGAGGCAGGGGCTTATGTCATCATAGGAAACCCACCCGCAATAAGTAAGCTAAAAGGCGAATACCTAATACTGCCAAGTGGACTCTGGGCGGAAAAAGAAGGAACCGTCACAAACGCCTTTGGAATGGAGTTGAAAGTGAGAAAGGCAAGAAAAGCACAGTACGATGTTAAAAATCTATTTAACTTTTAATTTGGCCTTTTGTTTTTCCTTCTCAACCTTTTGTTCACGAAATTTTGATAAAGCTATCTTCGAAATTTCCATGGTGATTCCATGGAGTTCTTTGAAGTGGTTAAGAAAAGGAGAAGCATAAGAAGATATCAAGACAGAAAGGTGCCAAGGGAATACGTAGAGAAAATTCTTGAGGCAGCTTTTTATTCCCCAAGCTCAATGAACAGGAGACCATGGCATTTTGTGGTCGTTGACGATAGAGAGATCATCCAAAAGCTGGCAAATACGAGAAGAGCGTTAAGATTCCTTGAAACAGCGCCTTTAGCAATAGTTGTTTGCGGGGATGAAACTATAAGCTCGGCATGGGTTTTCGATGCAAGTATTGCAGCAGAACATATACAACTGGCAGCCACGGCCCTAGGCCTAGGAGCATGCTGGGGGCACGTATTGGATAGGCAACACAGTGAAGAAAAGAGTGCCGAGGACTATGTAAGAGAACTTTTAGGAATCCCAGAGCATGTTAGAGTTTTATGTGTAATTGGAATAGGTTATCCAGCGGAAGACAAAGAGGAACATAAGGAAGAGGAAATAATGTGGGACAGGGTTCACTGGAACAGGTTTGGAAGCACCCTTTAGGTCATCACGCCCTTTTCCTCTTAAGGTACCATATTATCAACGAAATAGTGAGGAGGCCTGCCAAAAACCCTATTAGTTTTTTCGGAGGAGTTTTCTCATAGTTTTTAAAGCTCCCACTTTGGAGATCCATCAAAAGAAGCAGCATCACGTAATCTTCGGAGCATCCTCTTATTTCGTAATCTCCTGCCAGTTCGCTCTCACACCTAAGTGAATTATACTCTTTTAGGAATTTTTCTATATCTTGAGTGTTGCCTAATAAATAATACCAAAGAAGAGCCATCACAGAGGGCCTTATAGAGTCACTCCACCAATCATAGCGCGGGTGAATCCTGAAATTATAACAACCCCTACCGCATTTCTGCATCTCAGCACAATAAACTCTCATATAACTGTCATTTGAGAGTTTTTTGAGAAGGAATACATTAACTTCTGGCTCCCAGCTTATTTCTTCTGGAATAGTGAAATTAAGATGTCCATTTACTGTGAAATTCTTATCAGATGCCTTAAACTCCCAGCTCTTGCTTAAGAGGTAGTAGAATGTCCCATTATCCTCAATTTTAGTTAAATTGGTTCCGCTAAATGTCACATCAATATAGTACTTTTCCTTTGAGTTCCAGAACAAGTCCACTGAAACGTAGAGAGCATAATAATCGGTAAAAGAGAGTTTCGTTTTATTTAGGACCGAGGCCATAAAATCAACGATATCCGGGTTGAGTTCCAACCCTTCTTCTTTAATCAGCACTAGAGGAATAATCAAGCTTTCAAAGGGTTCTCTGTGAGAGGTGTGAACACTTGGAAAACCAAGCTGGTAAAATGGAAAGTTGTAACTCCATTTAGGAGTTTCATTGTCAATGAAAAATGCGAGATATCCCTTGTTTATCAAATTTTTAGGCTCAAGATTTGAGTTCAACCACTGCAGAGGCTTTGAAACATCGTACCCCAATCTGTGCAAAAGTGCAATAGCATATGCCGTGGAAACTAAGCTCGGCGTTTCTTTAAAGCTCCATATCGCTTCCGCTTTTTCACAGCTTGAGTGTCCAACCTTAGAAGATGAGACAGTGTAGAAATAACTCCAATATGTGCCATTTTTCATGGTTTTCAAGAGATATTGTACGCCCTTCTTTATTACGGGGGAATCTTCAGGTTCGCCGGCATCTAGGAGTGCATATAAAACCAGAGCTGTCGAAGCGACTCTAGAACAGGTTGTTATGTAGCTGTACTCTGGGCATTTCTTAAATGAGAAGCCATAAAGACAAGAGGGAAAGCTCTCGGACTCTTTAGGTCTTTCCGCATAGTAATAAGCATCGCAAAAAGGGACACCAGAAACATCAAAGGTTATAATGGGTGGAAACGAACCATCATCACGCTGGAGGGATTTTAGCCATTTTGAGTATTCCTCGGTAATTTTCTCTTCCTTAAGACCTGACCTTGCAACAGCTATTATTTCAAGTGAGCGGACGTATATTTTGTAGCCCAACTCAGCATTTTCAATCGATTTATCTTGAATAATTTCCTCAATGACATCTTTTTTAGCCTCATCAATGGAAGTTGCTCTAACTTGGGGAGTTAAAATGAGTATTAACAACAAAAATGAAAGCCTTTTTATGTTCATGTTTTTGTTTTTGATCTGAGCTATTTTAAAATTTTCGCTTTGACATAATAATTTGAAAACTTAGCAAAAGGAGGAAGTTTATTAGATAACCGCCGGAATCCCGGGAATCCTTGGGAAGGGTTGCACCTCAGCTATGTGCTTTGCGCCAACTATGTACCTAACGAGCCTTTCAACGCCTATGCCAGCTCCAGCAGAAGGTTTGAGCTTTCCAGCCTTTGCAACCTCAAGATAGGGTCTAAATGCCTTCAAGCTTAATCCACTCTCTTTTAGTTTTCTCAGTATCACTTCATATTCCCACTCTCTTTCTCCACCACTTGAAACTTCTCCATAGCCTTCTGGCAGAATTAGATCGTAGTTTCTAAAGTGTCCAGGCTTTTCCGGATCTTCCCTATCGTAAAATTCCCTAGAAATGTCCGTTATCCAGAATGGTTCTTCCATGGCTTTACTCGCCTTCTCATCGTCACCAAATT
>QMUE01000116.1 GCA_003663535.1 Thermococci archaeon | reverse complement strand
TGGTGCGTATTTTGAATGGAAAGCCGTTGCAATAGGAAGTGGGAGAAACACAGCAATGGCAATCTTTGAAGAAAAATATAGGGACGAAATGACATTAGAAGAGGCAATCAAGCTGGCGGTTTTGGCTTTGTCAAAAACCATGGAAGAACCCTCCCCAGAGAGCATTGAAGTTGCAGTAATTTCAGTAAAAGAAAAGAAATTCAAAAAGATTACTCCAGAGGAAGTGGCCAAGTGTCTTGAAGAAGCTTTGAAAGAGGCCGAAGCTGAAGAAGTTCCAGAAAAAGAAGAAGACTATAGTGAGTTAGACAGCAACTACTGAGGTGAATGCTTATGCCAGTGAGTATCGACAAAGCAGTGATTGCTAGATTGAAGACACATGGAGAAAATTTTGAAATACTAGTAGATCCATATTTGGCCAGAGACTTCAAAGAAGGCAAAGAACTTCCTGTTGAAGAAATTCTCGCCACCCCTTATATTTTTAAAGATGCGCATAAAGGGGGTAAGGCAAGTGAACATGAAATGGAAAAGATTTTTGGAACAAGTGACCCTTATGAAGTCGCGAAGATAATTCTCCGAAAGGGAGAAGTTCAGCTTACAGCGGAGCAGAGAAAGCAGATGCTTGAAGATAAGAAAAAGCGAATAGCCATGATAATCCATCGGAATGCAGTTGACCCGAGAAGTGGCTATCCCCACCCCCCAGATAGAATTCTCAAAGCAATGGAAGATGTGGGGGTAAGAGTGGACATATTCAAAGATGCGCAGGCCCAAGTTCCAGATGCAATAAAAGCTTTGAGAAGGGTCCTACCGTTAAAAATTGAAACAAAGGTAATAGCTGTAAAGATACCATCGGAGTATAGTGGGAAGGCTTATGGAGAGGTAAGAAAATTTGGGAATATAAAAAGGGAAGAATGGGCGAGTGACGGGTCTTGGATGTTTTTGATTGAGATTCCAGGTGGAATTGAAGAAGAATTTTATGAGAAACTGAATGCCCTTACGAAGGGCACGGTTGTAACTAAACTTATAGAGAGGAAGGGACTATGAAAAAGATTTTTGTAAAAAATAGGGATTTAGTGGTTCCAGGGACACTCTTAGCACAGGGACCATTCAAAAATGGAAGAGGAACTTTTAAAGAAGGAAACAGACTGTACTCAAGTGTTGTTGGACTAGTCAGGGTTTCAAATGGTACTGTATCGGTGGTTCCATTAGAAGGGCCATACATCCCAGAAGTGGGGGATACAGTAATTGGCAAAATAGTTGATGTAAAATTCTCAAACTGGATAGTTGATATAGGAGCTCCTTACCAAGCTGGACTTAGGGTGCAAGATGTGATAGAGGGACGAGTAGATGTATTAAAGACGGATTTAAGGAAGATATTTGACATAGGAGATATAATCTACGCAAAAGTAAAGGCATTTAACGAGATTAATCAGATTGACTTGATTACCAAGGGAATGCCATTCAATGGAGGGCCATTAAAAGGAGGCCAGCTAGTAGAGATAACTCCATCAAAAGTTCCTCGTTTGATAGGAAAAGGGGGTTCAATGATAAACATGATAAAGAATCTTACAGGGACTAGGATTATTGTTGGCCAAAATGGATGGGTATGGGTTAGTGGAAGAAAAGAAGAACTTGAAAAACTGGCCATAGAAGCTATTCTTAAGGTCAACAGAGAAAGTCATACCCAGGGATTGACAGATCGCGTTAGGGAAATGCTTGTTAAGAGATTAAACGAGCTTAAAGAACAGGGAATTATTGAAGAAGTTCCGCAATTGGAAGAAGGTGAAGGACAATGATGGGAAAGCCTGAAGGACTCAAGCTTATTGATGAAAATGGGTATAGACTTGATGGAAGAAAGAAGTATGAACTTAGAAAAATAAAAATGGAAGTTGGAGTGCTTAAAAGTGCTGATGGTTCTGCCTATGTTGAGTGGGGTAAAAACAAGATAATGGCTGCAGTTTATGGTCCACGAGAAATTCATCCAAAGCACCTTCAAAAACCAGATAGGGCCATTTTGAGGGTAAGATACAACATGGCCCCGTTTAGTGTTGAAGAGAGAAAAAAACCCGGACCAGATAGAAGAAGCGTTGAGATAAGCAAAGTTATAAGAGGAGCCTTAGAACCAGCAGTTATTCTTGAACTATTTCCGAGAACTTCAATAGACATCTTTATAGAAGTTCTCCAAGCTGATGCTGGCACAAGAGTGGCTGGAATCACAGCAGCTTCTTTGGCTTTAGCCGATGCTGGAATTCCTATGAAGGATCTTGTTGCGGCATGTGCAGCTGGGAAAATAGATGGAGAGATAGCCCTTGATCTCAATAAGGAAGAGGATAATTATGGAGAAGCGGATGTTCCAGTAGCTATAATGCCAATAAAGAACGATATAACTCTACTTCAAATGGATGGCTATCTAACTAAGGAAGAGTTCCTCGAAGCAGTGAAACTTGCAATAAAAGGAGCAAAGGCAGTCTATCAGAAGCAAAGAGAGGCTTTGAGAGAAAAGTATCTCAAAATAGTAGAAGAGGTAGGTGAGTGAAATGGAAATAATGGCTTCAATAATGAAAGATCACATCTTGCAATTACTCAAGGAGGACAAGAGAATAGATGGCAGAGGTTTAGAGGATTTTAGACCTCTAACAGTCGAAACGAATGTGATAGAAAAAGCTGAAGGTTCTGCTTTAGTAAAACTTGGGGATACTCAGATTCTTGTTGGTATAAAAGTTGACTTAGGGGAGCCCTTCCCAGATTTGCCCAACATGGGTGTGATAACAACCAACGTTGAGTTTGTCCCACTGGCATCACCAACTTTTGAACCAGGGCCACCAGATGAGAGGGCCATAGAGCTTGCAAGAGTTGTTGATAGAGGAATAAGAGAAAGTCAGGCAATTGACCTTGAGAAACTTGTTATAGTTCCAGGAAAGTTGGTTAGAGTGGTTTTTATAGACGTACACGTTTTGGATCACGATGGCAACCTCTTAGATGCATCGGGAATAGGTGCAATTGCAGCATTGTTGAGCACGAGAATTCCAAAAGTAGAGTACAATGAGGAAACTGAGGAAGTAGTAATGCTGGAAGAATATGAAAAACTTCCAGTAACGAGGATCCCAATCCCAGTAACTCTCGCAAAAATTGGGGGCAACTTAGTCGTAGATCCAAACTTTGAGGAAGAACAAGTCATGGATGGTAAGATAACGATAACAACTGATGAAAATGGGTATATCTCGGCAGTTCAAAAAAGCGAAGGCGGGAGCTTTAAGCTCGAGGAGATTGCTTATGTGACAGATTTGGCATACAAGAAGGCTAGTGAAATTAGGGAGAAAATCCCCGGATTGTAAAGAAAGACTGATTTATGGCCTTTTTTCTTTTGGATTTTCTCTTTAACAAATTTCTCTTTAAGGCAGTAGGGGCCCAATAAAGTGAAATTCTAATTTACAAGCTTTTCAAGAAAAGGTTTATAAACTAAACTCTGGGTTTTTAGTTGGGTTTAGGAAAAGCCTTTTAAATGAAACTTCCTCAATACCCTTCAGTTTAAGATCACTAGAGGTGATGATCATGCCAAGAACTAAAAAAGTAGGATCCGCTGGAAGGTTTGGTCCAAGATACGGCCTCAAGATTAGAAGAAGAGTAGCTGCAGTAGAGGAGAAAATGAGACAGAAGCATACTTGCCCAGTATGTGGCAGAAAGGCTGTTAAGAGAATAAGCACAGGAATATGGCAATGTCAGAAATGTGGCGCAACTTTCGCTGGAGGAGCTTATTTGCCAGCCACACCAGCCGGGAGAATTGCTAAGAGGGGCGTCTCAAGTCCATGAGCCCCTTAAAAATTTTTGGTGATAACTATGGTAGAAGCATTATATAGGTGTGCAAAATGTGGGAAAGAGTTCAAAATGGATTTGGCAGCGGTTAGGGAGATTCGCTGTCCATACTGCGGAGCTAAGATAATCTACAAGCCCAGGCCTAAAGTGGGCAGAAGAGTTAAAGCCATCTAAATTCTGCTTTTTTAAAACATTCAAAAAGCTTTATAACTTATTTTTGATAAACTCACAAGTGACCAGAAATGATGCTAATAACAACTTCCCATCGACCTACAAGGAGGACAAGAAGCTTTGGGCATGACTTAGAGCGTATTTTTCCAAACTCGACCTATTTGACTAGAGGTAAAAAGACCGTGCAAGACCTTCTTGTTGAAGCATACGACAGGGGATACGAAAGGCTTTTGGTTATAAACGTTTGGAAAGGTAATCCTCTTAAAATGACTTTTATCAAGGTTTCTCCAGAGGATTGGGCATATATGGGCTATCTTTACCTTCACGGTATTAAACTTCAGCGAGAAATGGGGTTTAGAAATATTAGGCCGATTAGGGAGGAAATGGCACTCATAATTACAACGGCTGAAAATGTGGGGCTTGATCATGTTACATTTGGACAGGTCTTTGCTGAGCTCACAAATGGGAAATTTGTTCCGAGAGACGAGAGAACTCTTCGACATATAGCTGATAAATATAATACAGACGTTCTTGGAGTTGTAGAACCGCATCCTAGGGGCATGGCGGTAAATTTCTATCGCTTTGATGTTTCAAAAGAAAATCCAGTAGGCCCCTTGATAAGTGTTAAAATATGGATAATGGAAGATGGCCGGAGATGGGATTACAAGGAAAAGCTCGGTATCAAGAGGAGCGAGGAAGTATGAGCCGGATAAAAGGTTCAATTGAACTAGACTTCCCAAACGAAGAAATTGCAAAGATTGTTTATGAAAGCGTTCTTTTTGAGCACAAAACTGTTCCATATAGGAGAAGCAGGTTAGATTTTTCTTTGAACGGCTCCACAATAATAATGAGATTTACTGCAGAGGACAACTCCGCTTTAAGAGGCACTATCAATTCTTACCTCCGATGGATTAAAGTTGCCCTTGATGTTGCTGAGCTTTAGTTAACTATTTAAATGTTCTCTGAGAGTATAGCTCGGAATCACGATTATGGAGGTGTTGCTATGCAGAACATTCCACCACAAGTCCAAGCATTGTTAGGTCAGTTGGAGAGTTACCAACAGCAGATCCAACTTGTTATTCAACAAAAGCAAAGAGTTCAGGTAGAGCTTAACGATGCCAAAAAAGCTCTTGAAGAGATTGAAAAGACAGAAGAAGGGATCCCAATCTACAAAACAGTGGGCACATTAATTGTAAAGTCAACAAAATCAAAGGCCTTGGAAGAGGTAAAAGAAAAAGTTGAGACACTTGAAGTGCGTTTGAAGGCCTTAGAAAGGCAAGAGCAGAAACTTAATGAAAAGATTAAGGAACTTACCCAACAGATACAAAGTGCTCTTAGAGGAG
>QMUE01000115.1 GCA_003663535.1 Thermococci archaeon | reverse complement strand
GCCTGAGAAGGCTAAGGCTGTTTATCATTTGGTCTTGAATCATACTAAGAGAGTTTCTCCAAGAGTTAAGTTTGAAGAGGATAAAGAGCTTGTTAAGCTGGTTGGCCATGCTGCTGATGTTAAGTTTTTGAATGTTGTTTATGCTTCAAAGTCTCGTTATCTGATCAGCATGAACATTAAGCATTTGGTAAAACTGCGGAATCCAAAGACACTCAAGTTTAATCTCAAAAAGCACTGGTTTTACATATTCAAGGATTCTGAATTCGTAAAACACGTAAAGGAAAAATACAAATGGAAAATCTGAAAAAGAGTGGAAAACTGTTAAGCGCTCAAGAAGTCGAACATGCCTTTTTCCATTAGTTTTTTATACTCTTTCACAGCTCCTTTTAACGCTTCCCTTATTGCTGAATAGTTTTGCCAGTTTCCTTTTTCATCTTGCCTAGTTTGGATAAAGTTAATGTTAGTCTTATTGCCTTCAAGTTGGTGTAATGCTTTGTTTAAGAACCAATCATGGATATTTGAAGCTCCGACGTTTTTCTTTGAAGCGTCTTTGAGGAATGTGTGTGCCGAAGGCATTAATGAGAGTGGGGGTTTACAAACGAGAATTATGAGATCGAAGTTATGAAAGCAGTAATAAGGTCAATATTTCTTCATAAATTATTAATTTTGGATTATAAGGATACTAAGTTGGCATTGAGAGAATATATGAGGTTGTTAAAGAAGTTGACTCTCCAAGATATTTTATCGAAGCTAGAAAAGTCTCTTTAATCTTTCTAAAGCCTTTAAAAAATGTTTCCTCTTTGGGAGGCTTAATTTGAGTTTACTCTTTTTTAGAAGTCCATTTTTAGAAAACTCTCTTATTTTTAGTCCGGCGCTCTCCCAGGCTGAGCTACCGTCCCACTTCCCAACTATAAAAGGTCTAATCCGCTTTATAAATCTTGTAGTAAATTAATCTTACCTATGGATACTAAAATCGAAAGCTTTATAAGGGGGGACTATTTTAATAACTATTGGTAACCAAAAATATTAGGGGGGGTAATGGAAGTGACCAGAAGGTGGTGGAGGAGAGATATTTGGGATCCCTTCGATGTAATGAGAGAGATACAGGAAGAGATTGATGCAATGTTTGAAGATCTTTTCAGAGGCCCAAGGCTCTGGAGTTACAGAAGGTTCAAGGAGCCAAGAGAGGAGTTTGAGATGAGAAGCGAAGGGGTTTGGAGAGAGCCATTCGTTGACATCTTTGACAGCGGTGAAGAGTTTGTTATTACCGCTGAGCTTCCAGGAGTCAAGAAAGAGGATATTAAAGTCAGAGTGCTTGAAGATGCAGTTTACATCGAAGCGCAAGTCAAGAGAGAACAGGAACTTGAGAAGGAAGGTGCAGTAAGAATTGAGAGATATTACAGTGGTTACAGAAGAACCATTAGACTACCAGAGGAGGTTATTCCAGAAAGGGCGAAGGCCAAATACAATAACGGTGTTCTTGAAATAAGGGTTCCGAAGAAACACCCAACAAAGAAAGAAGAGAAGGGAGGGTTTGAGGTTAGAATAGAGTGATGTCTTGGTTTATTATTTTATTTTTTAAAAAGGTTAAATTAAATAAGCGATCTAGCTTCACGATCATCTGCTGTTGATAATAAAAAATGGAGGTGGTATATGATGGCAGATAAAAATGAAATCAAGCTTAAAGTTGCTTCCGCTTACCAGAGAGATGTCGGTAGGGGGATAGTCAGGATTGATAGAAAATCCATGAGAAAGATAGGCGTTCAACCTGGTGATATAATTGAGGTTATAGGAACTAAAAACACTGCTGCGGTAGTTTGGCCGGCTTACCCCGAAGATGAGGGGTTAGAAATTATCCGGATGGATGGTACAATAAGAAAGAATGCTGGTGTTGGTCTTGGGGATGAAGTAGCTATAAGAAAGGCAGAGGTTAAAGAGGCTCAAAAAGTAGTTTTAGCACCAACAGAACCCATTAGATTTGGCCAGGATTTTGTTGATTGGCTTCATTCAAGGTTAGTGGGTAGGCCAGTAGTTAGGGGAGACTACATTAGAATTGGTGTCCTCGGGCAAGAACTCACTTTTGTAGTCACTGCAACTACCCCTTCAGGGGTTGTTCAGATAACAGAATTCACAGAGTTCACAATCTCAGAGAAACCGGTTAAGGAAGTGACTAAGACTCCAGCTCTCGGAGTCACCTACGAAGACATTGGTGGCCTTAAGGATGCAATTCAGAAGATTAGAGAAATGATAGAACTCCCATTGAAGCATCCAGAAGTATTTGAGAAGCTTGGCATTGAACCGCCTAAGGGTGTTTTGCTTTATGGTCCTCCTGGTACTGGTAAGACTCTCTTAGCCAAGGCCGTGGCTAATGAGGCTAACGCTCACTTCATTGCAATTAATGGTCCAGAAATCATGAGTAAGTACTATGGAGAAAGTGAAGAAAGGCTTAGGGAAGTATTCAAGGAAGCGGAAGAGAACGCTCCAAGTATTATATTCATTGACGAGATCGACGCTATAGCTCCAAAGAGGGGAGAGGTTAGTGGAGAGGTTGAGAAAAGAGTAGTAGCTCAGCTGTTAACCTTAATGGATGGTCTGAAAAGCAGAGGAAAAGTGATAGTCATAGGTGCAACTAACAGGCCTGATGCTTTGGATCCTGCCCTTAGAAGGCCGGGTAGGTTTGATAGAGAGTTAGAAATAGGTGTTCCTGATAAACAGGGAAGAAAAGAGATCCTTCAAATCCACACAAGGGGGATGCCCATTGAGCCGGATTTCAGAAAAGAGGAAGTTAAAAAAGTCCTTGAGGAGTTTAAACAAGATGATAGGTTCAAAGCTGCTGCTGAAAGAGCTCTTGATAAGATAGAAGCTCTTGTTGACAAGGAAGAAATTATCAGAGGAGCCCTAAGAGAGGTCGATGATAAACTTTACGAGGAAGTGATGCACAGGTTGATTGATCTGCTCCTTGAAGAACTTGCAGAGAAGACTCATGGGTTTGTTGGGGCTGATTTGGCAGCATTGGCAAGAGAGGCAGCGATGGCTGCTTTAAGGAGGTTGATTCAAGAAGGCAAGATAGACTTTGAAGCAGAAAGCATTCCAAAAGAAGTGCTTGAAGAGCTCAAAGTAACTAGAAGAGACTTTTACGAGGCATTAAAGATGGTTGAACCATCCGCCCTTAGGGAAGTGCTTCTTGAGGTTCCCAATGTTAAATGGAGTGACATTGGAGGCCTTGAAGAGGCCAAACAGCAATTAAAAGAGGCTGTGGAGTGGCCACTTAAATATCCAGAGGCATTTATGGCTATGGGTATTAACCCACCCAAAGGAATACTCCTCTATGGTCCACCAGGTACTGGAAAGACTTTACTAGCTAAGGCCGTTGCCACTGAAAGTGAGGCTAACTTCATTGGTATTAGGGGTCCAGAAGTACTTAGCAAGTGGGTGGGAGAGAGCGAAAAAAACGTAAGGGAGATATTCAGAAAAGCAAGGCAAGCAGCTCCTACAGTAGTTTTTATTGACGAGATTGATGCTATAGCCCCAAGAAGAGGCAGTGATGTCAACCGAGTTACAGACAGACTTATCAACCAACTCCTCACCGAGATGGATGGTATTGAGGAGAATAGTGGTGTGGTGGTTATTGCAGCTACAAACAGACCAGATATTCTGGATTCAGCATTACTCAGGCCTGGAAGGTTTGATAGGTTAATCCTAGTCCCAGCACCGGATGAAAAAGCAAGACTGGAAATATTCAAAGTACATACGAGAAACGTTCCACTAGCTAAAGATGTTAGTTTAGAAGAGCTTGCAAAGAGGACCAGGGGATACACCGGAGCAGATATTGAAGCAGTAGTCAGGGAGGCCGCACTTAATGCTATGAGAAGAGCCATAGCTGAAGGAACAATAAAACCAGGTACGAGAGCAAGTGACATCAGGGAAAGAGTTAAGGTTACAATGAAGGATTTTGAGGAAGCTATGAAAAAGGTAGGGCCAAGTATAAGTGAGGAAACTATAGAATATTACAAGAAAATTGAAGGGATGTTTGATAAAGGAAAAAAAGAGACGATAAAGAGGGAAGGAAAGGATAGGGCCGTCTTCTGATCCCTTTTAATATTTTAGCTTTTGATTCACATTCTCAGTTTTTCCTGTAGTTGCTGGGGGCTTACTTTAATTTCCCTTCCATATTCTCCAAAATCGACGGATTTTTCTATTCTAAGGATTAGTTCTCCTTCTTTTAGTTCCAATCTTAAAACTCGTGGAAATATCTCCTCAATTTTTAAAACAGTCTTTGGGTTAAGCACGGAGGAGTTTAAAAACACAATCCCCTTGCTGTTCTTGTCTCCCATCATACTTGCAAATCCTTCAAGCATTAAGATATTAAGCTCCCAGATGTTATCTTCATAAAGTTGCAGTAGTGAATCTATACCCACTATCACCTTGACGTACTTATTAAGCTTTTTTTCAACCCTGCGAAGGGCATCCCGATAGTGTCGTGTCCACACCGGGGTATCTTGGGAAATTTCAATTCTTTCAATTAGGTTCGTTATTTTCCCAGTGTATCTTACCCCTCCCAATTTAATAACTGGGATATCGTCTAATATGGTTGTATTGATTCCAGCACTTGTTAAGTGCATTTTAAGGAGATAAAGTTTATCAAGCACATCTATCACAACAAAGGGTATGTTGTTTTCTTTTAGTTGCTTAACCAGAATGTAAAAAAGCAAGTGTGTAGGATCATTGGAGTTGTGCTTCACTATCATATATTCGCCCCATTTTAGGTTCTCCAAATAATTCCATGCAGAGCTCTCAAACCCTTCCTCCATATTCCATCACCACACCAATGTATTGAATTTTCATATTTCAGGGAACCTCTGAACTGAGTGATTTCATAAAGTTTCTGGTGTCTTTGTTTTGTTACATTGTTTTTTAATTAATGAAAACCCATATTTAAGCTTTTTTCATGAAATCGTTTTGTTTGGTTTTTGTTCGTTCAAAACTCTCTCACTTCTCGAATTTTCTGTCAGTTTAGCAGGCGATATTGTTTTTGGGAGTTTATCAACGTTTATGGGAGGTTTAGAAGAGTGTTTATGAAAAATTCGAACTTTAAATCGGATTTTATTAATTGTAGTTCTTTTTTAAAACACATCAAAAGGAATTAAATTCGCATCTTCCTGCAGCGGATTGTGTCTTAAAGAAAAAGGCAAGGGAATTAATTCACTTCAAAAGCTTCACGAATTCTCTCATCCATGCGTAGAGGTCACCAGGATGTCTTGAACTCACCCAGTTGCCATCGACAACTACTTCTTTGTCGATGTACTCTGCTCCGGCATTTATGAGATCATCCTTTATTGTGACGACACACGTCCCTTTTC
>QMUE01000114.1 GCA_003663535.1 Thermococci archaeon | reverse complement strand
GTTTTGTTTTAGGTTGCCATTCCTCTAAAACTCTTTGAGCGTATTCCTTCCATTCTTGACTCATGCTCTCACCTTCTCAAATTTCTCAATGATTCTCGCTTTAACTTCTTCAAAGTGCTCAGGAAGCTTTTCAGGCTCAAGTCCCTTAACAATATATCCTCCAAACTGCTTTTTGTAGTTCTCGTCATCTTCTTTGAGCATTTTTGCATACTCGGCTATGTGTCTCCCATTTATCCTCTCTTCCCCTGGGTAAATCTCCTCACTATGAGGAACATTAAGACCAGCATCAACCGCCCCTTTAAGCACTGCAAATATGCTCGAACCCTTTGTTGGCGGATGAAGCCCTATATCAAGTATAGCCTCCTCTATACCCTTTTCAAGAGCTTTGTACCCAATTAGTAGTCCAAGGAGATAAGCACTTGGAGTGTTTCCACCATGCCCCTTCCATCCAAAGTCTCTCATGAGCTCTCTTGTATGGGCTGAGACAACTGTTTTATCTCCTTCTGGAGCATAAAGGACTATTTGTGCAACGTGATGGTTAAGTGTCTTCCTCACAACTAGTCTAGGCTTGCCTGACTTAAGAAGTGCAAGCCTCTTGTGATAGTTAGTCTTACCTTCTCTCCTTCTTCTGAATGGAACCCTATATCTTGGTCCGTGAGCCATTTATATCACCTCTTTAATATCCCTCTCTCTTCCATGAACAAGTAAAGCTGGTGCTTGCTCTTAAACTGACCACCTTTAGCCCTTATGTAAAGGTTGCGGTATATGTGTTCATCAATCTTTTTCTCAGCTTTGAGTTTTCTAAGCTCCTTTCTTAGAGCTCTGATCGTCATTATCCATCTCTCTTTTCTACCCATTCTTGCAGTTTTCTTACCTTTTCTATTTCCATAACCCTTGTGCCTACCTTTTTTCTTTGCTTCTTGTCTAACTTTTGCTCTGTATCTGCTTTGTCCTTTAAGGGGCTTTTTCTTAATCACGCCCTCATTTATCAATCTTCTAATATCTTCTCTAGTAATTGCGGATTTAACGTCTTCGATCCTCTCGGGGTCTATCCAAACCCTATTCTCGCCACACTTTAACAATTCAGCAGCAATTCTTCTCTGCATCTTAAGCATGATTTTCACCTCGCGTTGAGCACCTTAATACCTAATTCTTTAGCCCTCTCAATTATCATGACCCTCTTTTTCTTTCCGACAGTGGCTGCAATTCTAGCTGCTTGTCTTGTTGAGTCAATAAGCTCAAGATCCTTAACATTGTAAACAAGCACTTCCTCGTACCCACTGGGGTGAAGTCCTCTAACAGCCTTTGGTGAGCTCCATCCAACACTTGGTGATCTTGCCTTGCCCTTTAGCTTAACTCTCATCTTACTATCTGTTCCTTTTGGCTTCCGCCATTTAGGATCATTTTTGAACTTTGGAAATCTCCACCACTCTTGTCTAAGGAACTTGGGTTTTCTTCTCTTGATTTTGGCCCTTATTCTCAATAGTCTCGCTTTTTCATTCATCTCTCACACCTCAGAACTTTATAGGTTTACCAGCTTTTTCTACAATGTAAATACCATCTTGGAATACTCTCCTATCCTTACCAACCACCTTGGTTGCTTGCTCAATATTTGCTGCAGTTTGACCTACCTTCTCTTTATCTACGCCCTCTACTAAGAGTTCCCCTCCCATGACTTTTACTGTAACCCCTGGGAGTATTTCAGCAATTCTCGGAGCTTTTTCACCAAGGAAGTTTTCAATGTATACTTTGTCACCTTGGACCTTTACTGTTATTGGGAAGTGGCTATAAACCACTTTGAGTCTGTAGGTAAACCCATCGGTAACTCCTTTAATCATGTTTGCTATATGGGCTTTGAAGGTTCTTGCAATTGCTATATCATTTCTCCTTGGAAAGTCCTTGTAGATAACAACTTTATTGTCCTCAGTAAAAAGTTTAAACCCTGGATAGCTAAGTTCACGATCAATTTCTCCTTTTGGCCCTTTCACTTTCACAAGGTTACCTTCTATTTCGACTGTGATTCCTTCTGGAATTTCAACTTCTTCCCTCACCCATGCATCAACTGGCATTTTTCTCACCTCAGTAGACGTAAGCTATTAATCTTCCACCAATGCCCTTTTCTAGGGCCTCTTTGTGAGTCATAACTCCTTGAGAGGTTGATACTACCAATATACCGAATTCAAACGCAGGCAGAAATCTTTTCTCCCATTTCTCGTATTCTCTAGCTTTTACTGAGAATCTTGGTTTTATTGCACCCGCTTTGTTGACTTTTCCTAAAAGCTGAACTCTGTAAATACCGGCCCTTCCATCATCAATAAACTCAAATTCTCCAATGTACCCATTCTCTTGCATAACTCTTAGTACTTCACCAATAAGTTTTGAAGCTGGTTTTATGTACACTTCACTCTTACCTACTTTCTCGCTATTTGTGATATGTGACAATGCATTTGCCAAGGGATCTAATAAAGTCATCTCATCTCACCTCAGTCATATTTCTTAAATCCTAATTTTGGAGCTATCTCTCTAAAGCAGTGCCTGCATAGCATCAATCCATGTACCCTAATTATTGGTCCGAATTGGCCACATCTAACGCATCTTCTCGCACCTTTACCAAATTTTCTGAGCTTTCTCTTATTGTAATCAGCCTTTGCCATTCTCATCCCTCCACAATTTGAACTCCAAATTCTTCTTGCATGAAAACTATTCCCTCTTCCTTAGTGAGCTTGTGTTTTGTTGGAATATGGTGTCTTCTTCTCTTTCTTATGGCAATTCTGTGACCGGGCCTTTCTAATGTTACACATACGTCCATGCCGAATATACCAATCTCTGGATCATACTCGACTCCTGGTATGTTTATGTGCTCATCGATTCCAAAACAGACGTTTCCATGCTCATCAAAGCTCGAAACCTTAAGTCTGTTGTCAACAGCAGCCAATAATCTCTTCAATAAGTCAGAAGCTTTTTTTCCTCTAAGGGTCACCTTAAGAGCTATTGGTTCCCCTCTTCTGATCCCAAAGTCCCTGTTCGTTTTTTTTGCCTTTCTTCTTATTGGCTTCTGCCCTACAAGTACCCCCAGCATTTTCTCTGCCTTTGTTAATCTCTCCCCACTCTCACCAACACCAATGTTTATAGTGACTTTTTCAATTCTTGGCTTTCTCATGGGATGAGCTTCCCAATCAGCTAAGATTGCCTCTCTGTTAGCTATCATCTTTTTTCACCTCACGGCAGTGAAATCCTTGGCTCTTCTTTACCCAAAACAAACGCATAATCCTTAAGTGTATCAAAGAGCTCTCCTTCTCTGTCTTCAATTGTAACCACGTCCGGCCATCCACCTGGGAAGTGTCTCACTTCAACTATCTTCCCTACTCTTGCAACGTTTTTACCTTGGACAACAAACACAAACGCACCCACTTCAAATGGTACTACTTCCACTATTTCTCTCTCTGGAACCTTTACTAGAACAGTGTCTGCAGTTCTAAATGAATCCTTGGTTTCATCTGTAAGTGAACTGAGCTTAACCAAGTGGTTTGTACCATCATGGAAATTAAGTTGTAAGTTACCGCCTTTTACCATCCTTTTATTGCTTATTCTAAGAGGCTTTAATTTGGCTTCTTCTTCGGTTATTGGGTGGAGGATCAATTTTCCAATTCTGTTTGGAAGAACCCTGTAGTGCTCTCCAGTCTCAGGAATGGACACAACGTCCATTATACCTACTGGGAACTTATAGTCCTTCCTAACTCTCCCGTCCACAAGTACTTTTTCCTCATTCAGGACTTTTCTAACCTCTCTTCCTGTCTTTGCATAACCCAAGTAGTCCCTAATTATGTAAATGAGAGGTATCGAAGTCCTCATGTCATGTGGGCCCGGAGATGGCCTAACTGCCCACTTGAAGACTTTCCTCTCAATATACCATTGGGTTGGAGCAGCAAGCCTCTTAAGGTGTCTCTTAGCACCTTTCCTCGCCATATTCAAGCCCTCCTCTCAATTATTTTCTTCCTTCTCTCATCTTCAAGATTGAGATCAACAATCATAACGTTCGATGGATGGATAGGGTAGAACACTTCGGTTCCACTTACCTTCTTCACTGTTGCTCCCTCAATATGAACTCTGTATCTCTTAAGGTCTACTTCCACAACTTTTCCTTCATGACCTTTGAAGTCCCCTCTGAGTATCTTTACCTTATCACCGCTCCTTATTGGTAAGCTCCTAATCCCATATTTTTGTCTGAGTTCTATCGATAGTGGGGCACTAACTATTTTGTGCCTTAAATGAAGAGGAGCATTGTACAAAAACTTCCTCTGCTTCTTAGGTTGTTTACTCTTCAATTTCATCTATCTCACCTCACAATACTATGCTCGCAATACTTCCAACTCTAACCCACTTTTCAGCTGCCTCTCTTGCCACAGGGCCTCTAATTTCAGTTCCTCTTGGAACACCTTCAGGGGTTGTTATAATTGCCGCATTATCTTCAAACTTGACCCTCATTCCATCAAGTCTCTTGTATTCCTTTCTCTGCCTAACTATAACTGCTCTGACAACCTGGTGTCTTATATCTGGCCTTCCTTTCTTGACTGTTGCGATAATCATGTCTCCAACACCTGCTGAGGCTAGTCTTCTTCTAACGCCTTTGTAACCCACTACCCCAATAACTTGAATGACCTTTGCTCCAGAGTTATCTGCTACAGTAAGGTAAGCTCCAACAGGAAGAGCTCGTGTTGGTCTCACATGGGATACACCTCTTGTAGCACCGGCACCCTTCTTTGCCATGTCTCATCACCTCCCCCCTGCTTTTTGTGTGACTGCTACTACTACAAAGCTCTTTGTTTTGCTAAGGGGCCTAGTCTCAGCTACGATCACTTTATCTCCAGCCTTTGCATTAATACAGGGTGGGTTGTGAGCATGAACCTTGCTTCTCCTGAGTTCATACCGTTCGTACTTTCTTAAATAGTGATAGTACTGTCTCTCAACAGTGATAGTGTGTCTTGGTTTATCACTAACAACTATTCCTTCGAATACTCTACCGTGTACTTTTACATGGCCATGCCATGGACAGTTCGGATCATCACACTTTTCCATAGGAGGCTGTATTTTCAATCCAATGTCTCTCATGTCTTTCACCTCTTTTTTAATCTCATCTCGGGCCTTCCAACCAGTTCTTCTCCCTTTATTCGAATTTTTTTATCGCCAACTTCAAATTCAAACTCAGCAACGATTTTTGGGATTACCCACGCTTTAGTTCCAAGGATTGTGAGAGTGTTCTTAGTTTCATCAATTACATATCCTTCGATTCCTATCAACCCTGGATGAGAGCTCTTGATCACTTTAACTTTCAATCCTATGAGCTCATGCATGAGCAATGTCTTTTTTCTCATTCTACCTCTATCAAG
>QMUE01000113.1 GCA_003663535.1 Thermococci archaeon | reverse complement strand
TGCTCCATAGGGCCCTACCACTTGTAGCACCTCTAATTGCTCCAGCGAATCCAAACATTTCGGCTACTGGAGCCTCTGAGATAATGATCATTACTTCGCCCTCTTGCCTCATGTCAATGAGCTGTCCTCTTCTTTGGTTCATTTCTCTGCTGACTGAACCCATGTATTCGTATGGAACGTTTATGACTACCTTCTGGTATGGTTCGTAAAGAACTGGGTTGGATTTCATCATTGCACAGTGAATAGCAGTTCTAATTGCTGGGTAAATCTGGGCTGGACCTCTGTGGACGTTATCCTCGTGGATTTTAGCATCTACAAGTCTGACTATGACTTTCATGACTGGTTCTCTGGCAAGTGGACCTTCGTCCATTGCTTGGTGGAAACCATCTATAAGGAGATCCATAACTTCATTGAGATACTGGAGACCCTTTGTGTTGTCAAGGAACATGTTTCCGTTGTAAATGTCAACAATACCTCTGGCGATATCATAATCCATTCCTAGCTCGGCAAGCTTCTTTGCAACGGCCTTCGTATCTTTTGGTCTTCCCTCAGGGATTTCACCCTCTCTAATTGCTTGGTAAATTTCATCTGGCATTGGCTCGACAACAATGTAAAATCTGTTGTGTTTGTTTGGTGACTTTCCTTCGACTATTGGGCTTTGCTTTGTGATGCTTTCTCTATAGACAACGATTGGTTCTGAGACGTCAACATCAACGCCCCATTGTTCTTTGAGGTGGACTAACTTGACCTCAAGGTGGAGTTCACCCATGCCACTGAGCAAGTGCTGGCCTGTCTCTTCGTCGATCTTAACGTGGAGGGTTGGATCTTCCTTAGCAAGCTGTCTAAGGGCCTCAATAAGTCTTGGTAGGTCCTTAACGTTCTTAGCTTCAATAGCCACAGTAACAACAGGCTCGCTTGTGTAGTGAAGTGCTTCAAATGGTTCGATTGGCTCTTCTGCAACGGTTTCACCAGCCATGGCATCTCTCAAACCAGTGACAGCAACAATGTTACCAGCTGGGACAGCTTCCATGTTAACCCTCTCTGGACCCATGTAAATACCAACTTGTTGTATTCTAGCCTTTCTTTTTGCAGTTATAATGTGAACTTCTTGCCCAGTCTTTACGGTACCGCTCCAAACTCTACCAGTTGCAACTTCACCGGCGTGTTTGTCGATGATGATCTTTGTGACAACCATTACCATCTTTCCTTTTGGATCGCAGCTGGCCATTGATTGGCCAATCTCACTTTCCACCCCCCCTCTCCAGAGGTGTGGAATTCTGTATTTTTGAGCTTCTACCGGATTGGGGAGATGTCTAACCACCATATCTAAAACCACGACGTGAAGTGGGGCCTTCTTTCTCAAGGTCTTCAAGTCGCCAGCGTTTGTTAGGTCAATAATGTCCTTAAATGAGACTCCGGTTTTCTTCATGTATGGGACACTAAGAGCCCAGTTGTAGTAAGCGGAACCAAAAGCGACGCTACCATCATTAACGTTTACTAACCACTTGTCCCTGAATTCAGCAGGGGCGTACTTTCTGATTAAGCGGTTAACATCAGTAATAACCCTAACAAATCTCTCTTGCATTTGTTGTGGAGTGAGTTTAAGCTCTTTGATGAGTCTGTCAACCTTGTTTATGAAGAGGACTGGTTTAACGTATTCTCTAAGAGCCTGTCTAAGGACAGTCTCTGTCTGTGGCATGACACCTTCAACAGCGTCAACTACGATAATTGCTCCATCTATAGCTCTCATTGCTCTTGTAACGTCACCGCCAAAGTCAACGTGACCTGGAGTGTCGATAAGATTGACAAGGTATTTTTGACCTCCATACTCGTGAATCATTGAAACGTTAGCTGCGTTGATTGTAATACCTCTGGCCTGTTCTTGCTCATCAAAGTCAAGCACAAGCTGCTTTCCTGCAAGCTCCTCACTAATCATTCCTGCTCCAGCCAAAAGGTTGTCGCTTAATGTAGTCTTACCATGGTCAATGTGAGCGGCAATACCCATGTTTCTAATTCTTTCGGGTTGAAGCATCAATTCTTTAATTTCCTTAATCATCTCTTCCCTCTTTCCCATATCACACCACCTAAAAATGTTGATCGTTAGTTCATCTCTCACTTCAAAAATTCAGTTATAAATCTTTCCATGCTTATTTTCCAAATCTTCTATCCCTCTTTTGGTACTCTCTAATTATCCTCAGGAAGTCAATCTTCCTAAACTCTGGAAAATATACATCAACAAAGAAAAGCTCACTATAAGCTATCTGGTAGATCAAAAAATTGCTTATCCTTATCTCGCCGCCGGTTCTTATCACTATATCTGGATCTGACATGTTTGGGATATAGAGATATCTTTTCAATAGTTCCTCATCTATCTCGTTTTTGTTGAGTTTTCCAGCTTGGATGTCATCGACAATCCGTTTCACAGCATCAACTATCTCGCTCCTTCCCCCATAGGCAACGGCTATGTTTAAATTATAATTGTTATATTTTTTCGTGGCTTGTTCGGCTTCTTTCGCAGCTTTTCGAACATTTTCTGGTAACAATTCTTTCCTTCCAAGGATGTTAACTCGTATTCCATATTTGTGAACTCTCCTGTCGTGAATTAATTCTCTGAACTTCTTCTCGAAGAGATCCATAAGCATCTTGACCTCTTCTTTGCTCCTATTGAAATTCTCAGTAGAAAAAGCATATACAGTCAGTGTTCTTATCCCTAAGTCTCGGCACCATTCAAGAATCTCTTCCAATTTTTGAGAACCAAAAAGATGGCCATACCATGGAGGTTTATTGAGAAGTCTGGCCCATCTTCTGTTTCCGTCCATTATTATTGCTATATGCCTTGGAATTCTCTCGGGCCGGGACTTGACTTTTTCAAATAGGTATGACTCGTATAGGTCATACACCGGCTTAAATAAAATATGAGGAATAGAGGATACAACTCTATAAATCATGCTCATGTTTCGTCACTCAACTCTCTTTCTCTTTTGAACATGCATCTCAGCAAGTTCCATATAAATTTCAGCGTTTTTCTTGGTCATTTCAATCTCTTCCTCACTGAGCCGTCTTACAGCTTTTCCAGGGACTCCAACAACTAGGCTGTAGTCTGGAATCTCCTTGCCGGGGGGAATTAATGCGCCAGCTCCTATAATCACATGGTTTCCAATCTTTGCACCATCTAGGACTATTGCTCCCATACCGATAATGACGTGATTCCCGATTTTTGCACCGTGAATAACTGCATTGTGACCTATTGTGACGTACTCTCCAAGTATTGTGGGCATTCCATGGGAGGTATGAACACTTACATTATCTTGTATGTTAGAGCCTTTTCCAATGTATATCTGCTCTATGTCCCCTCTGAGCACTGCAGATGGCCATACGCTAGTCTTTTCTTCCAAAACTACATCTCCAATTATATACGCATTCTCATCCACAAATGCTGTCTCGTGAATTTTAGGCCTTTTTCCATTTAGCTCATATATCACCATGATTACCACCAGTAGTGGCTGGGTAAAACAACTTATAAACTTTCACACCCTAAGAGAAGTGTGGTGGGATGCTAATGAGGTACCGAAAAGGGGCCACTGCCGAAAGGGAACTTATAAAAATGCTTGAAAAAGAAGGATTCGCTGTTGTGAGGTCGGCTGGAAGTAAAAAAGTTGATATTATCGCTGGAAATGGCAGAACATACCTTTGTATAGAAGTAAAAACCACAAGAAGCGACAGATTATATTTAAGTGAAGAAGACATGCTGAAAATTAAAAGCTTTTCAAAAACCTTTGGGGGAAAAGGTGTTATTGCAGTCAAGTTCATAAACAATGGATGGTACTTTTTTGACGCTTTTGATTTGAAAAAAAGTGGAAAAAATTATAAAATAAGCTTGCAAATAGCAAAACATAAAGCTAAAACTTTTGAAGAGGTTATAGGTAGGCAGAAGTCCTTAGTTGAGGTGATAGGAAGTGGTTAGAAAAATTTTCATCACTATCATGTTGATTTTCTTTCTGAGTTTTATGTATTCACCAACGAGCGCTCAAGTTCCTCTCCTCCTCCAAGTACCACAACAATATTTTGAAGCCAAGCCCGGAGAGACTGTATCTGTTCCTGTTACGCTGGTTAATATGGGAAACGAGAGTATCGAGAATATAATCATTCATGTCTCTGGGCCTCTCGTTAAGGGCCTCCTCTATGGCCAAGAGTATATAGAAAAGCTTGAACCCGGAGAAACCATGGACAAAACCTTGTCTATTTATGTTCAAGATGTAAGAGCAGGTGTTTACGATTTAAAAATAATTGCTAAGGTGGGAGTAACCTTTATAGAAGTTCCCATTTCCCTAAAGGTACCTACCCAAATAAGCTATTCTGCAGATATTGATGTAAGAGAAAAATACATCTTTGGCCAGGACGTGACAATAACTTTGCTGGTTTCCTCTTCATCCAATGGGGTTATCTTTGGGGATGTTTCATATGAGATATACAGGAATAATAATCTAATTGCCCAAAAAGACCTAACAAATATCTTTTTATATCCAGATCCACCGAGAAATAAATGGAAATACTCACTGTTCCTACCAAAGGCCGACTTGGGCAACTACACGGTTATAATGAGAAGTACATTTAGAGGACTTTCAAGGACTGTTACAAAAAGTTTTCTTGTTTATCAAAGAGTTCTCAGTTATGAGGCCAAATTTGAAAATGGTGTAATTTCTGTTAAGGTCACTGACGAGTATGGAAATAGGGTGGGAGGAATTCCGGTGAATATAGAAGGAACCCAACTGCAGACAAATTCTTATGGGATAGCATTTATTGAAGCAAATAAACCGGGGACCTATAGGATAACACTCAACTTGGATGGAAAAATAGTTGAAACTTTTGTGGAAGTTAAGAGATTGTTTTTGGACTACGAGCAAAGAAATGAAACGCTTTTAGTTTATGTGAGGGATTCTTCAGGGGTTGGGATTCCCAAGGCAAGTGTAGAGGCTATAGGCCCCTTAGGAAAATCTTACGGAACAACCGATGAAAATGGAACAGCCCTAATAAACCTAAATGAGACTGGTTTTGGTAGTATTAGGATAAAAGCAGAAAATGATGCATATATTGGAGCAGAAGCTGTGATGGATGTTAAAAAGCCACAACCTCCAGAGACCGAAACACCCTCTCCAAGCACAACAAGCCCCATTCCAACCTCTACAAACCAAACTACAACTCCTGTTTCACCATTGCAGCCAAAAGATTATGGAAACCTACCTTTAATCTTGATTCTCTCTGCAGTTCTCTTTGGGAGCACCTCATACATAGCCCTGTTCAGGCCGCTAAAATTTGAAGAACAAATGGATAAGTATTATTTTGTTAAAATAAAGGCTCCAAGACTCAGGGAAATACAGGGATTCACGTATGAAAGGGCAATAGATGCTGTTGATGCAAGAGCAACGAAAGGCGAAGTTACAATTGAAAATGGC
>QMUE01000112.1 GCA_003663535.1 Thermococci archaeon | reverse complement strand
CCATGACAACACCAAGAGAATTAGGGCCTCATAATATAAATGCGTATGGGTTAACGTACCGCTTCTCGCGGTGAAGGTTGGCACGACTCAGGAGACTGTTAGGACTGTTTTGACTAGGCTTGTTAAGATGGGGCTTGTCAAGAGGATTTCGAGAGGATTATATGAGGCAGTAGAGATGGAAGCTTGAATACGAGTGGTTCGAGCCCTAAAGTCGTGTTGGCGTCTTTTCTTTTACTCTCTTTCTTTCAATGCCCTCGTCTCAGGTCAGCAAAGGGTGTCCCCCTCACCACTCGGTCAAGCCAGCCCTCATCATCTGAGATTTTCAATGAATTCAATAACTTCTTTGGTTTTATTACTATTTCCGACGAGGAAGATTAATCTTGGGTATCCAAATTTTTCAGAGCATTCAAGGTATACTACTTCAGTGGCATTCAATAATAGAATTTTTTCATAAGCTTTCCGCTGAATTGGAATTTTTAATTCCTTAAAGTTTCGAGATTTTAGGTTCTCCTCAATTATATTAAACTTTTCTAAGCAATACCCTCTCTTATTGCTTAAACTCAAAAGAGGCTTTATGAATCCCACAGTTTTGTCTTTCCATATAAAGATTGCTATATGATATGTTCCATTAATACTTCCAATCCAAGAGGCATCATACTCCTTCGGGACAACATAGAAGTATGTGTTTATCCATTCTGACGTTTTAGTGGCAGTTTCTGAAGAACGGAGGCTTGGAGGAATTGTTAAATAAGCGGCAGCATAAGCACTTGGTCCAGCTTTTGGAATTGTTGATGTTAAAATTATCCCAGCTACAAAAAATGTTATTATTGTCGTGATAATTGAAAGTTTCCTATTCTCATGAAAATAAAAAGGAATTAGGGATACTATGAAGGCCGGTAGAATAATAAACAAAACTAGTGCATATTCTCCAAGAAATTGATCAATCTTAAGAATGTCAAAAAAGATGATTATACAGTACTGAAGGGGAATTGATAAAAATAAAGAAAAAAGAATTAAAAAGATGAGCACCATACTCTTTCTCACCATATTATCACCCCTTTCCTCCCTTAAGAGTTGAATGATGTGATTCAACACCTTACTCATTATCCCCACCGCTAAAGAATCCTGTTTTGAAATTTTGGCATCAGCCTATTTAAGATTTGTTCAAGCTATAATTAATTTTGGAGGAGCTGTTTCTTTGACTCAAGGTATGGTTTTAGGATCCACTCTCTGATTTCCATCAAGGCACACCTTTAAGAGAATTGACTAAAACTCCTAATAATTACTGTTAAAACCAGTTAAGCAGTTAATGATTTGAGAATTTTACTTGGTTAGAGGGCTTCAAGGACAATGTGAGTCCTCGTCCCCCTAACCCCGTCAAGTGAAGCAACTTCACCCAACACTTCATCCAATCTCGCCTTATCAACCTCAAGTATAAGATCCACATCACCAGTGACTCTGCAAGCACGCTTTACCTTGAGCTTCTTAATGGATTCATAAACTTCCCTCCTCTTTACTGGCTCGATTTTAACGAGTACGAACACTTCCCCCTTCTCGCCAAGGAATTTTAAAGCCTTCTCAGTAAGGTCAATAAAACCCCTCCCCGTTCTTATAAATCCAAGCTCCTTTAGGACTTTTAAGTGGTTGTTGAGAGTTTGCCTCGTTATCCTGAGTTCGCTTGCAATCTCGTCTTGAGTTTTCTTCACAGTACGCACTTCAATTGTTTTACCCTCCTCGTAGAATTTTTCAAGCAATTCAAATTGTTTTGATGTAAGTTGCCTTGATGTAAGTAAGTGTTCCTCATCCACTACCCATTACCTAATAAACATAAAGATTAAAATATTTAAAACTTTTAGTGAGTGATTATTAATGGTGATGAAGGCCTGGCTTCTCCAGTTTCCATGCTTGGACATCGCCCCAGGCCCGAGCCACTACTCTAGTTAAGCATTAGCGGGTCATTCCCCCAAATAACGCCGAAAAAATTAGAGCCTCATAATATATAGGGGTTTTGGGAATGCATTTTTGCGCATGAGTTTTTTGCAGACTGCACGACTTCACTAGCGGTGGGAACTAGAGTAGTCAGTTTATTTCCGTTTTCTTTCCCATTAAGTGTAGAGATCTCTATTTGTAGTAATTAGTACTTCATTCCCTATATTTAAACCCAAATCTTTTCCAGTTTTGCGATTTTTGCTATAACATACAATATTTAGATGATTTGGCATGTGAATTTCATTAAAACCTCTAATCCCTCCACGTTTAATCCATTTATAATAACTTTGTCTTTTATTAAACTTACACCCCCCTCTAATACTTCAAAAAAGCAAACATATGTTGCTCCTTTTATAGTGTCACCAGGTTTTGTATTTGGATCATTTGTAATTATCAACTCATGAATTTCGTATTTTTTTAATACCCTAGAATGGGGAGTTATAAGGTGGAGTTCTCTTTCTGGGAGCTCGAGATCTAGAACAACAACAACTTGTCCTCTAATAGGTTTTTTCTTGACAAAAGTTAGGTCAACATTAATTCTCATTGAGGAATAAGGTTCCAAATACAATCCCCCCGATAAAATTTTAATAAATATGCTTTATCCCAAGTTCCTTTGCTTTTTTCACCCAAGAAGGAACTGGTGGAACAAACTTATCCTCTGGATCTACTTTGACTTCAATGAAAGTTGACTCATCAGATTTAAATGTCTTTTGAAGGACTTGTCTAATCTCTTCTGGCTCTCCTATTTTAAGTGCCTTCTGAATCGCAGATAAAGAAAGTTACAGATTTATTAAACCAATTCGCAGCAGTAAAAAGAGGAACAGCACAACAAGTGTTAGAATTATCGTGATGCCTATTCCTTCTTCTTCTCTAAGACCATAGTGTGCAAGTATCACATTTGCTATTATCGCCGGCGGCATGGAGGCCTCAACGAGAACGGCATAGAATATTTCGGGAGGAGCATTGAGGGTTAAGAAGACAAACACAAAGGGTAAGGCAATTCTAAAGATTCCTACTTCGAAGAGCTTTCTCCACTCGAACTTCTCAAGATTTATGCGGGAACCGAAATAAATCAAAATTAGGGGGATGTTCCACCATCCAATTCCGTTCATAATCTCCAACAGACCTCCTAGGAGTTTGATGCCAAGAATCACCAGCGAAAGAGCAAGTAGATTGGCACTCGTTGGGGTGAATTTTAAAGCTTTGGTCAAGCTTTCCCTGAGTGAAGCCTTCCTGATGGAATAATGGGCAGCAACGAAGGTTACTATGGAGAGGAGTATCAACCTGTTTATGTTCGCATATGATTGCAGGTGTCAGGTCGTCAAGGAAAAGGCTCGCTATTGGATAGCCCATTGCCTCTGTGTTTGGGTAGGTGGAGAGTACCATCAGAGCCCCGGCCCACTCTTTATCCCTGACAAAGAGTCTTACATAAAGAAACGAACTCCCGAGGCTGAGGGCAATTATCAGAAAAACGCAAAGGAACACGACCCTTATCTCTATAAGGTAATCCAGATCCTTCGAAGCGATACTTGAGAACACAAATAGGGTAAGAAGGACGTGGGAGGCGAATTTATTTAGATGAACAAACGGCTTCTCTGATTTAAGCGCTCTTCGCAGTATAAAGCCAAGTGCAATTAAAGCCAATATTTCGTATATGTTCATGATCTCGAGTTGAGAAAAAGATTTAAAGAAGTTTTTGTTTTCACTCAAGCCCCACCGTGTCTTCCCTGAAGTAGTTGAGCTTCACAACAAACAGCCTAAAGGGCTCCTCGCTATCGTTAACAACCCAGTGAACAATTTTTGGTGTGTAGTGTTGTTCTGACCTCCTTCCCGTCGTGAACGGCGAGGGTTCCAACGAGTTAACCCCTCGCTAATGGACGGTTCGGTTTGCGGGCCCATCACTTACTCCCGTTACCGGTTTCAATTCAGCCCACAGGCCGGGTCTTCGGCCCGTTACCCCTACCGCAGAGCGGTTCGGGGTTATCGCTCCAAAGGCCACCTTTTGGAGTTTTGACTGCCACAATGAGCAGTCTTGAGAGGACGCCTATCGGCGTCTTCCCTCCCGCGGGGGAGGGACACGAGTAAACCCCCCTTGAGGGAGTATCTGAGGGTGACCCCTCCGAGGCCTTATTACGTTGATAAGTTTAAAAAAGTTTCGATAGTTTAAAGGTTTTTCTTTGAACAGTCTACCACATCCCCACCCTGAAGGGTGAGGCTTTCAAAAGAAAATGTAACTCCATAATCCATTACTTTAATGCTGTTTCCAATTGTTCAGGAGTGTAGATATCTCCGAAATGGCTGTGGAATTTGGTTAGTGCCGTTCTATAGCTTGCTTTAGTACTTTCGGAAATAAATTTTTGTCGTAGCCAGTTTTCCACATCAAGCATTATAACATCACCCCAAAACTTTTACGTTTGTCAAGTTAATAAATGTTACTGCCTAAATAAATCAAATCTTTAATTTACCTTTTTTCTAAACAAAACTTTTAAGCTCTTTCATGTCAACAAACAATATAACTTTTGGAGGTTTAAACATGGCAAAGATCATCTTTGTAACCGGTGGTGTAGTGAGCGGCCTTGGAAAGGGAATAACAAGCGCGTCACTTGGTATGCTCATGAAATCAAGAGGCTTAAAAACCACAAACATAAAAATCGACCCCTACCTCAACTACGATGCAGGGACAATGAGCCCTTATCAGCATGGTGAGGTTTTTGTACTTGACGATGGGGGAGAAGTTGATCTTGATTTGGGGAATTACGAACGCTTTTTAAACACAAGTTTAACCTTTGATCACAACATAACTACTGGGAAAGTCTATTCTACTGTTATAGAAAAAGAGAGAAGGGGAGATTATTTAGGAGCCACAGTACAGGTCATTCCTCATATAACTAACGAAATAAAAGAACGTATAAGAAAAATTGCAGATGGATATGATGTAGTTGTTGTTGAAATTGGAGGTACTGTTGGTGACATAGAAAGCATGCCCTTCCTTGAAGCAGCCAGGCAAATGCAACTTGAGGAAGGCAGGGATAATGTAGCATTTGTTCATGTAACTTATGTTCCAAAGCTTAAAGTTGTAGGAGAGCAAAAGACAAAACCAACTCAGCACAGTGTCAAAGAGCTCCGATCATTGGGAATCCAGCCTGATGCGATAGTAGCAAGGAGCGAGGACCCACTTGAAGAGAATGCAAAGAAAAAGATAAGTCTCTTCACAAACGTGCCTACTGAAGCCGTGATTTCTGCTTATGATGTTGAGGATACCTATGAAGTGCCCCTATTGCTTGAAAAAGAAGGATTAGGTAAATACCTTACAAAAAGGCTCGGAATCGATGATAGGGAACCCGACCTGAAGGCCTGGAAAGAGATGGTCAGAAAGTACAAGGAAATAAGAGATGAGGTGGAAATAGCAATCGTCGGTAAATACGTTAAACTCGCTGACTCATATCTAAGCATTAAAGAGGCCCTAAAGCACTCAAGTGTAGCTAATGAAGT
>QMUE01000111.1 GCA_003663535.1 Thermococci archaeon | reverse complement strand
GGTCGTATTCTCTTACATAATGCTCGTATATTTGCTCAAAAGTATGAGAAAATGGGCCATGACCGATATCATGCAAGAGTGCCCCTGCTTCTAAAATTGTCCGTTCTTCCTCACTTAATTCTAGTTCTTGACCAAGTCTCTTTGCAATGTTGTAAGTACCCAAAGAGTGCTCGAATCGTGAATGATTTGCACCAGGATAAACGAGATAGGCCAATCCAAGCTGTTTTATATTCCTCAATCTTTGAAATTCTGGGGTTTTGATGAGATCTAAAATGAGCCCACTTATTTTCATACTCCCATGTATGGGATCATGGATTATCTTTGGTTTCATTTTCTTCACCTGTACTGGAAATTAGGAAAAAGAAGTTAAATAATTTTGCATTTTTTATTTGAAAGCTTGTCCTTTTAATAGGGAATATATAACATTGGAATAGATATTAGAAGGGGTGACCTATCTCGCCCTGAATGGCGGGGCTTCGTGAGAGTTCATTATTGCTTCACTCTCACTGGTCGGTTCACACGATCACTACCCCCTATCCTTCCGGATTCGAGGGTTACTTTACACCAACCCTAGCAGGCCGTCCAATCATTCGGCTGTTACGAGGTCATTATATTCTGTGTCCTCAGAGCATTTAAACCTTCCCCACCCTCTCGGAAGGGGTCTTGCAAGCAACGGGGAGATAAAAATAGAAAAGTCAGATATCTTTTCCAACGATGAAAATTCTTTTAGTTTTTCCTGGTTTTTGAGGTAAGTTCTTTCTAACCTCTTTTGCTGGAACAGCCTCTATTCTGAGCTCTGATGATTTAGCTTCTTCTACTTCATATCTAACTGGATTATTTGCCTCGTATATCAACTCTCTTATCTCATCTTCTACACCAGTTGGTTTTTCTCCCATGTATCCAACTCTTATTGTAGCTTTTGGTTTTGGATTTTCTGGGGAGAGCGGGTGATAGATTATCACGAAATCTATTAGGGAGGGATATCTATGGACTATGTCCATAACCTGGTCTAGGTGAAGCTTTGCCCCAGCAAGACTTATTGTGTCCTTCTCTCTTATAACATTTACAATTTTTCCATCAATAACTTTTGCCAAGTCCCCAATCTTGTAGTTAAACAGTGGCAATCCTGTAAGTTCTCCCTCTTTCATAACCTTTGTTATATAAATTTCATGATATTCTTTGTACTCTTCGTCTTTGGTCTGTTTAAGAACTATTAGAGAGTCTGAAAAGGTAAATGGAGTTACTTTTTTCTTTGTGATTAATCTATAGCCGGTTAACCCATCCTCTGTGTTTGCAAATACATCAAAAATTACTGCATTTGGAAAGTTATCAAGAACTACTTTTGCTAACTCTTTTGTTAGTGTTTCTCCACCCATAATTATGAGCTGAATGTCATTTCTTATATCTTCTGGAAGAGTCAGGCTAAGATTGTATACTGCAGCAGTTAACCCAAATATTCCTGTGGCCTTTATCCCCCTTAGTTCCTTTATTAGTGCGTCTCTCATTCGCAGATATTGGATGGGAATTTGATGATATCTAATGTTTGCATCTGAAAATCCTTCAATCGCAAAAACTCCAGATGAAGATGGTAATGGAGCAGTAAACGATGCCATGATAGAGCCTTCTAGGTATTCTAGGGCCCAAGAACGAGCTTGACGGCGATATCTTTTTTTGTCATCACGTGTAAAGGGGACTCTTTTTGGATCCCCAGTAGTCCCACTTGTTCTCATCACCCCGTGGAAGATTTCTAAATTTTTTATATATGTGGGCCATAGTTTATCTGCATTGTACAAATCGTGAGGTGTTATGAAAACTTTGTCAGTAGCTGAAAGCAGGCTGTTGGGAGTCAATTCATCAATATTTATTCCCATGAATTTTTCTTTCCAGGATTCTGTAGTTTTACATGCTTTCTCGGCTGTATATCTTAAATCGTTGGTATTAATATCTCCAAGTACTATCCCTGTCATGATATCACCTTCTTCGATAGTGCAGTTCTACTATTTAACCATTTAGTTTTTGGTTCATAGAGAGAATTTTCATAAAAGAAAAATTAATAACCTTTGTGTGTTACTTTATGCACATGTTTTCGAAAGTTGCTAGGAGGATTATAAATGTTAAGATATAAGGATATAATCGAGGAGTATGAGAATCCCTTAAATATCAGCGAAAGAGAGGCAGTAGAGTATCTTCGAAGAGTTTTTGAACATCACTTTGACAACACTCCCTATTGGAAAAAAATGAAAGGGGAAATAGAGTTAAACGGGATTTTTGAAGGAAGCTTGAATGAGGTTTTTGAAAAGATATTTAACGCTGGGTTGGCAGTTGATGAAGATTATTTACGGAATAACTGGCTAGATTTCATCCCAGAAAACTATAGTGGTAGGATTCGATTCTACCAATCATCAGGTACAACCAGAGAAAGAGCAATTGGTCATTGGAGCTATGAGTATCTAAAGCTTCTTGTGAAATATCTAAGAGTTTCATTTGATGAGATTTATGGATTGGATAAAAAATACAATGAAGATCACAGGATGAGAGCAATAGTCCATGGTCCATATGGGTGGTATCAGGAAGAGATAAGTGAACTGGTATGGTCTTATGGCGGTTTGCTATACTTTATTGGTGTGGAGACTGACGGAATAAAACAAGAACTTGAGGAAAAAAGATTAGAAGAGGTATTGAAAGGAAGATTAGCTCCATTGGCAAGATATACTAAAAAGATTTTTGAAAGGGATAGAATCAATACAATTAGAACCGGCCCACAGATGCTTGCTCTTGTTCCAGAACCGGAGAACATAGAGACCGTAATTTTGAGTGGTCTCGGCATTACTGTTAACTCTCTCGAAGAAATTCAAAAAACTTTTAAAAATTCGACTATCATCCCACTCTATGGGTATTATGCGTTTGGGGATATAATAGGAATGCTTAAAAATAATGAGGTTGTATACTATCCAAATTATCCCTTTACAATAATATTTCCATTAGTTCAAGAAGAGGGTCGATACAAAATAGCTAGGTATGGGGAACGGGGAAGAATGGGATTAATAATAGCAAGACCTGAACTCCTTATAGTGAAGATAGAAGATGAGAGTATGAGTAGAGTTCCTCCAATGCACCCATTTGGATGGGATGGGTTTGGAAACGCCAAACGTGGCAAGAGGGTGGTTTGAATGGTAGACTATTCAATGCTCTCCACTATTCAGGGGATGGTTGTGTTAATAGCAGATCTCTTGGCGTTTACTCTTATTCTGCGTGTTTATCAAAAGACCAAACGTAGATCTGCACTGTTTATTTCATTGGCTTGGTTTTTTGATTTTTTAACAGTAATCAATTATACTGTGTTAAATCCATATGCAATTGGATTTTTCTTGAGCATAGTCTCTATGCTGATGTTTTATGGTGTTGTAGAATTATGTAAAGAAGAAGATAGGGCCGTAACACTGTTGAAAATATTTCCACTTGCTTTAATACCACCATTGCTTGCTTTATACTTTATTGGCTTGGAAATTCTAGCAAAAATAGGGATGATTAACATAATAAGTGGTTTCATTATAATGGCAGGGGCTCATGCAACTGCTGGAGTGTTTTTCCTGTTGGCAGGATTTTCTATTAAGAGTATTGAGGAGATATATGGCAGAAAGGCGAGATATCTTTTCATTGGGTTGGTGCTTTTTGGACTTCACCTCTTTCCAATTCCAATAATTTATGGCCTCCCTCCATATGTTCAAGAGGTGTATCCAATAATTGGGTATGCAACATCAGCAGTATTAGTTGTCTTTTTAACAGCTCTTACAATAAAATTAACGCATTCTGATGAATTCAGTAAGCTGAAAACATTGGAAATTCCTCAAATTACGATAGAACCTGGAGTTTTAATAGTGAACAAGGAAAAATACACAATTCTAAAAGAAACGTTGAAAGATATTCCAGTATTGGCATTTGTTAGAGATCTAAAAGAAGCGGCTGATGTTTGGGAACGCTATTTCATAACCACAATCAGTAAAGAAGGCAAGGATAACTTTATCTCGCCAACCAATTTAGAGAGAATTACAGAGCTTTCGTATAGATATCTGAGAATGATGGAGGAAAAAGGAAGTAGAGGAGTTATTGTCCTTGATTGCGTGGAGTACTTGTTAATGTATAATGATTTCAGTAGTGTAATGAAGTTTCTAAATAAAGTTAAGGATTTTATCATGCATTATAATGGGACTCTCATAATCGTTGTGGAAAAAGAGGCCTTTGCGGATCAGCAATGGGCTCTCCTAATGCGTTTGCTTGAAAAGGCACAATAACGCTACACTTTACAATTTTTCTTTTTTAAAATTCTTTCCGGGTAGAAGTTTAAGGAGGATTTTGCTTGTGGGATTTCCATGCCTAAGGCTATTCCAAGGCTCATTAAATCTTTTGGAGATCGGACTTCCCATTTAGATTCGGCGGAAGAAGTCAGAAATCGAGGGGCTTTATATTTATTTACAAGTTTCCAGTTCTTTATCATGAACTTCAAAATATTTGCCTTTTCATATGGGGTTGTTCTCAAAAGAGGGGCTAGGGAGAATCCTATTGCAACTTCATTTTTAGCTGCAAGTCTTGCAAGAACATGGTCAAGACCGCTATCTTTTCTTCCAAACTCAGGGCAGATTACTGCATCAACCTTGCTCTCTATTGCAAACCTTACAACTCTCAAATTTCCTCCTTGGACATAGATTAGGGCCTTGGGAATGCGCTTTTTCACTTCCCTTATCAAAGATGGGTTTTCTGTAATTATCAAGAGAGCGATTTTTTCATACTTTTCTTTAACTTCTTTAACCTCACTTTTAAGGCTATCAAAATTGGGAGAAGACTTCAAATAAATCTTTTTTGTAAAAACTACTTCATCATACCATTCTTTAGCTTGATTGTAAGCTTCCTCGCTCCTGATGTCCATTTCAATCCATTTCATTCGCTCAGCCACTCCTTAATTGTCTTTACAACGGTTTCCTTTTTCATCGGAAATGCCTTGACTTTTATCTTGACTTGAATAACATCTTCTCCCTCTCCTACCGCTACCTCTCCTAGATAGGCTTTTTGTTTGTTGAAGCGAATAAAGAATGTTCCTGTTTCATCAACTTTCTCTTCGAGGTTTTCAAGGAGGTATTCTTTATCCCCCTCATTTAAAAGCTCCTTGAGATGTTCAAGCATTTTTTTAACACTTTTACTTCTTTTTAATTCGGCATTTATCACTTTGATTGGATTTCCAAAGTAACCTTCCGTTTCGAGTATTTCAAATTCGATGTCTTCTGAGGGGACATCTTCTGGGAAAAATATTCCCATAGCTTCTAAGACTTTTTCAGGATCTTCAGTTGCGTGAGCAAATGTTGAGACTCTTATATGGTGAGCTTGAAGTTTTGGCATTGTTTTCACCTCTTGAAGTTTTGTAATAGAAGTTTAAAAGATATTGCAAATCAAGGGATCAAGAAAAGATGAATTAAAGAAGAATGGGGGATCACTTACCCCTTCC
>QMUE01000110.1 GCA_003663535.1 Thermococci archaeon | reverse complement strand
GCTTTTCTCTTAACCTCGCTTTTTATGCTCATGTTTTATCACCTCTAAGGCCTCTTTAAGGTCTTTTACTATATAATCGGCGTGTTTCGGCATGAGAGATTTGAAATAACCCCTCTTGACTAGGATTGTTGTTGCACCTATTTCCTTTCCGCCTCTCATGTCGGTGTCGTCTCTATCTCCGACTACGTAGATTTCCCTCTCTTTTGGGAACATTCTTTTCGCCAGTATGAAATTATAGGGCTCAAGTTTACTGTAACCGGTTTCTCCACTTATTATAAGGGAATCAAAGTAATCTTTCAGGTTTAGGTATTCGAGTTTTTTCCTTTGCCACTCAGAGGAGGAATCGGTTATTAGCACTATTTTTGCTCCAATCTCTTTTAATCCCTTTAAGAAGTCAATTGCATCTGGATATACTCTTAAGTTTGAAAAGAATGTCTTGTCCACTAATTCAAACATCTCTTTCAGATCTTTTTCTGATGTGCTTTTATACACCCTTTCCATAAAGTTTCCCACAAGTTCATCCAAATCGAGTAAGTGAAGCTCTCTTGATTGTTCTAACTCTTCATACCGCTGTGTAAGTATATAAAGCAAAGCCTTGAATTTTCCTTTTCTGATTAAATGGGGTAGAAGACGAAGAACACTCCATCTAGCGGCTTCCCATGTGTTGCATAAGGTATCGTCTAAATCCACAAGTACAAGCATGTACTGAGTGTCTGTTTGTGTATTAATAACTTTAACGTTAAAGCTTTAAAACCTAAGATGTAGTTTTTCATGAGGAGCCATGAAAGGCGAATTGCTAGTGCTCATGGGAATGGGCTTAATATTTATTGGTTTCATGTTGATCTTCTTGGGAACTTTAATGAGTGCATCAAGTGGGGAAGCCAATGTAGAAAGTGGAGGGGTCATAATGATAGGCCCCATTCCAATAGTTTTTGGAACAAACAGAGGTGTTACTTTAGCAATGATATTAGCAGTTCTTTTAATGGTTCTTTGGATAGTTGGTGCGTTGCTCAGCAGGAGGGTGTGAAGTGGAGTACATTCTCGATCTTTCTATACTTCTCGTGCTTGCAAAGAGTCTGGAATGGCTTTTTGAGAAGAAGGAGATCCATCCGATAATTGCACATATACTTACTGGTATGGTACTTGGGCCGTTTTTTCTTAATGTAGTGGTTCCTTCAGAGCCTTTAAAGGTTCTCTCCGAATTTGGTCTTTTGATGATGATGCTCTATATGGGACTTACGAGTAACTTTTCGTCCATAGCTTCCAATAAGAGCAAGGCAATTTTGGTAGCTGCTTTGGGTGTAGTATTTTCCTTCATTCTTGGCTTTTTAACAGTTTATATCTTCGGCAAAGGATTAGCAGCAGCAATTTTTGTTGGTGCGACTCTTGGAAATACTGCAATTGAAGTCACTAGCGGCGTGCTTCTAAAGGCTAGGGTCCGGAAAGAACTCTCTTCAATATTAATGGGCGCCGCATTTGCAGATGATATCATGGCAGTTTATTTGATTGGCATAATAACGGCTATGACGAAGGGAGAGCTAGCATTCTCTCCCCTTGTTGTACTAACAATTAAGATCGTCCTTTTCATAACAGCGGTGCTCCTTATCTCTGAGTATATCTTTAAACGCTCCTCACGCTTTTATAGTATTTTGAGGAACTTAAACATCTTCTTCACATTCACAATAGTCTTGACATTCTTTTTGGCAATGATTGCAGAAAGAGTAGGCCTTCATCAGATAATTGGCGCCTACCTTGCAGGTTTGACAATTAGCAGATTGAGAGAGAGAAGAGATCCCCTTGTACTTAGTAAAATAAAACTCAACGAGCTTATAGGGGATTTGCAAGTAGTTTTAACAGAGTTTTTCATTCCTCTGTTCTTTATATATGTAGGGTTGATGTTTAACCCCTCTTTAAATGAGCTTAGCATTGCGTTGATAGTCCTTCTCTATTTGGCGGCAGTTACAGGGAAGTTTTTGGGCTGTGGGTTGGGGATGAAACTCTTTAAATTCGATTGGAAGTCAGCAGCACTAGTGGGCATTGGGATGGGGGGAAGAGGTAGCTTAGAGCTTGCCATCCTGAAATTTGGGATTGAGGAAGGGTTAATAGACCAAAGTCTCTTTGCAGCAGTGGTAATAGTCTCAATGTTAACAGCCGTGACAACACCACAATTCTTTAGGCTTTATTTGAGACACCTTCGAGAGGAATAACAAAAGCTTAAATGAGATGTGAACAACTTTGGCTGGTGAGAGCATGATACCAAATAAAGGGATAAGTGAAGAGGAGCTTTTTACTGAACTTGAGAAAAGGCTTAAAATCGATCTAACGTTTGATTCTGGTAAAATCTTAGGTTCTATGTGCACTTATCCACACCCTCTAGCTCAGAAAATAATCCAAAAGTACATAGATAGGAACTTGGGAGATCTAGGCTTGCATAGAGGGAGCAAAGAAATTGAGGAAGAAGCGGTCCAAATGTTGGGAGAGCTTTTGCACCTAAAAAGGGCCTATGGTAATATAGTAAGTGGGGGTACAGAAGCCAATATTTTGGCCGTGAGGGCTTTTCGTAACGTCTCTAATGTTGAAAAACCGGAATTAATCCTACCAGAGAGTGCACATTTCTCCTTTTTAAAAGCGAGTGATTTGTTAAAAGTGAAATTGGTCTGGGCAGAGCTTAATAAAGATTATTCTGTCAACGTAAAGGATGTAGAGAGTAAAATAACAGATAATACCATTGGAATCGTTGGGGTTGCTGGCACAACTGGTTTGGGGGTTGTGGATGATATTCCTGCTCTTTCGGATATTGCTGTTGATTATGGAATCCCCCTACATATTGATGCTGCCTTCGGTGGGTTTGTAATCCCTTTTGCGAAGGCGTTGGGTTATGAATTACCAGATTTTGACTTCAAGCTCAAAGGTGTACAAAGCATTACTATAGATCCCCACAAGATGGGAATGGCCCCAATACCCGCTGGAGGGATAGTTTTCAGAAAGAAAAAGTATATGGACGTCATTAATGTTTTAGCACCTTATTTGGCTGGGGGAAAGATATTTCAAGCTACAATCACAGGAACAAGGCCTGGAGCTAATGCAATAGCTGTATGGGCCCTTCTTAAACACCTTGGCTTTGAAGGATATAAGAACGTGGTCAAAGAAGCTATGGAGAACGCCCTATGGTTTGCAGAACAGATAAAGAGGTTGAATGGAGTGTACCTAATAAGGGAGCCTATGCTGAACATAGTTTCCTTTGGTTCTAAAAGGCTCAAGAAGATTGAAGCAGAACTTAAAGCAAGAGGATGGGGAATAAGTGCTCACAGGGGGTATATCAGGATAGTTATGATGCCACATGTGAAAAGAGAACATTTAAAGAACTTTTTAAAAGACCTGAGAGAGATTTTAAGAGGATTTTGAGATTTAATTTTGTATTTTTGTTTTTCTGAATCTTTCAATTCTTCTAAAGTCTTATTGGAACCCTCTGCATCTTTACCATAACGCCATGGATGTTTCTTTCAATTCTTCTAAAGTCTTATTGGAACTCATAAGTGAACTTGAGAAAGATCTCCCACTAATTGTCTTTCAATTCTTCTAAAGTCTTATTGGAACACCTCATTAGGAATGATATGAGCATAAAGTTAGACTACTTTCAATTCTTCTAAAGTCTTATTGGAACTTAAGCAAGCATTTGAAGCCGGGCATAATGAAATCCGCTTTCAATTCTTCTAAAGTCTTATTGGAACGGAACCCTGCAGCGTCTGAATAGCCTCTCCAGACGAGTCTTTCAATTCTTCTAAAGTCTTATTGGAACAAGCATTCAAAACGGAATTGGAAAAGCTAACTTATACTTTCAATTCTTCTAAAGTCTTATTGGAACCAGGCCTTCGCTGAAAACAACGAAACAAAAATGAAAACTTTCAATTCTTCTAAAGTCTTATTGGAACCATCACCATCGAGGACATTAATTCTATATTATATAATCTTTCAATTCTTCTAAAGTCTTATTGGAACCTCAAGAAGGCCCTTGAGAGGGAGGAGCACCATCTCGTTCTTTCAATTCTTCTAAAGTCTTATTGGAACGAAGGAGGTCGAGAGCATGATGGAGATTGTGTTTAGCTTTCAATTCTTCTAAAGTCTTATTGGAACGTCCCTGATGCCAACCACAATGTAATCCTTCCAAAACTTTCAATTCTTCTAAAGTCTTATTGGAACATTATATCACTAATTATCTGTCTGATTAAAAACCCAGCTTTCAATTCTTCTAAAGTCTTATTGGAACTAGCCTGTTTCGATAATCAGTTCGACATTATCTGACGACTTTCAATTCTTCTAAAGTCTTATTGGAACTTCAGAAATTAGTAAAGAAATTATAAAAGGTGGTTGAGACTTTCAATTCTTCTAAAGTCTTATTGGAACTGATATGAAAAAAGAGATAAAGCGAGTGATTAGAGACTTTCAATTCTTCTAAAGTCTTATTGGAACCGGCGAAGCAGAAATTTATTTTCGCACAGAGGATAGAAACTTTCAATTCTTCTAAAGTCTTATTGGAACATCATAAAAAGGCTTCTCGATTGGGAGTTAACCGTCTTTCAATTCTTCTAAAGTCTTATTGGAACAAGACCAATGCCCAACTTTATGGGCCAACTTGAGCGCTTTCAATTCTTCTAAAGTCTTATTGGAACAGAAAGCTAAAGCTTAAAATGCTTAATGAAATCTACAAATCTTTCAATTCTTCTAAAGTCTTATTGGAACTATCGTCAATAGGGCCTTAACGTTGTCCATGTCCTTTAACTTTCAATTCTTCTAAAGTCTTATTGGAACTTTCTCAACCACCCACGTTTTGTTAATGAATTCCCTTTCAATTCTTCTAAAGTCTTATTGGAACCTACGCTTAGATTAATATTAAGCTCTGTGATTCCTCTTTCAATTCTTCTAAAGTCTTATTGGAACTGTATAGCAACTTCTAACCACGTTTTTGTGTGGCCTTGCTTTCAATTCTTCTAAAGTCTTATTGGAACCCGTCCAAATCGGCTTTGATGACGCTAACGCCCCAATCTTTCAATTCTTCTAAAGTCTTATTGGAACGCGGTTGCGGGAGCGATAAGTTTTCCAGTCGTGGCCATCTTTCAATTCTTCTAAAGTCTTATTGGAACAAATTAAAAAGTGATTTATAAAAAAGTTAACAAAAATCTTTCAATTCTTCTAAAGTCTTATTGGAACCTCTAACCATGTGCGTATCGGCCTCCTCTTATCCTCTTTCAATTCTTCTAAAGTCTTATTGGAACTGAGCGGCCAAGTGATTGTAAACTGCTCTTTTGTCTCCGCTCTTTCAATTCTTCTAAAGTCTTATTGGAACTTTTGCTTAACAGCGACAGCGGGAGGTCTGTGCTCCCAGCTTTCAATTCTTCTAAAGTCTTATTGGAACAAGCTCGGCGATGCTCTTTCCTTCGCCGGTAAAGTCCTTTCAATTCTTCTAAAGTCTTATTGGAACGCCTTAACTTTCTCCAATTCTTCATTCAACTTTTCAACT
>QMUE01000109.1 GCA_003663535.1 Thermococci archaeon | reverse complement strand
CATGGGGTTCACCTTCTTCATCGTTTATCCGTTTGACCTCTATAAATTTAGCCTTTTCTGCAACTTCATCAAGAGAAAAATTGAAATCTCTTTTCTCTAAAAACGTGGCTGTAAATGCATTGGCCATTTTTAGCGCCTGAATAAACGAGTATTTTTTGTAGAAGTAGGAAAAAACAGCCAGAAATACATCGCCGGCCCCAGTGGATTCTTTAATCTTCTTTCTCAGGGGTTTATATACATACTTATGCCCCTTGTGGTATGCAGTTCCACTTTCAGGCCCGTTGGATATTAATAAAACTTCAAATTCCTCGGGCTTCATATTTTTCAGGTGTTGGGATTCATTAACATCCGCATGAATAATGTTCGCCGGTTTTAAGAAACTTGCATCTATATCTTTTAGCCTCACTCTCATGTTTTTTATTTCTCTGAGGAATCCTTGGATGTCTATAGTGAGATACTTATCCTTAAAGTTATTTAAGGCATCTAGGGGTATCTCATTTGCAACAGGATTCAGCAGAACCATATCGAATTTCTCTTTGGGGAGGTCCTCCGGATAGAAGGGGTCTGCCCTTGATAAAAGTTCAAGAGTTCTCTCATTTTCGCTTGTATAGTGTAGTTTGTATGTTGTGCTCTTCTCCGATGGAATTATTATAACAGAGATACCTTGGGCCTCAAGCTCTTCCAACCAGGATATGGGGAAACTCCCTCCCACTTTAGTTAGAACCACTACATTACAAAACTTGGAAAGAGCAAGAGCTGAATAATAAGCACCACCACCGGCCCTCTCAATCTTCTTGCTTCCTCTCACTATTATGTCATGTGTTATGTGGCCCACCACTAAGCAATTCATTTTTCTCACCCGTAAAGTTTAATTAGGTAAAGGCCTTTTTTAAATTGATGCCGTATGTTTGAAGGTGTATTTGTTCCTCATATAACTCCTTTCGATGAAGAAGAAAAAATAAATGAAGAAATGCTTCGTGAGCTTGTCCACTACTTTGCTGATGCTAAGCTTAATGGACTAGTGACTTTGGGAAGTAACGGTGAGTTTCCATACCTTAGTTTTGAAGAAAAATTAAAAGTTCTGAAGATTGTAAGGGAAGAGTCATCGCTTCCTATTATAGCTGGAGTTGCTGAAAATTCAACGAGAGAAACTATAAAACTTGCAAAGGAAGCCTGGGATATAGGGGTTGATGGGTTGCTTATAGCGCCCCCATATTACTTTAAACCTAATGTAAGAGAGCTTTTTGCGCACTATTCCAGGATTGCCTATGAAGTCGAGGCTCCAATTTTGCTCTACAATGTTCCCAAGTTTACGACAATAAATATAGATATTGATGTTGTGGAAAAGCTTGTGGAAGAACACTCTAATATAGTTGGGATAAAAGACTCAAGTGGATCAATAGGCAGAGTTGCAGAACTTATAAGGAGAGTTGGGGGAAAGATTAGTATTTTAGCAGGAACTGCTGACCTCATGTATCCTTCTTGGGTTTTGGGGGCACATGGTGCAGTAGTGGCAGTAGCAAACGTTGCTCCAAGACTTTGTGTGGAATTATACAATGCTTTTCGCGAACAAAGATATCAACGGGCAAGAAGGCTTCAGCTCATGATAAACTATCTTAACGAGGTTGTTGTTAAGAAGTACAATCAGATAAGTGCCATAAAAGAGGCAATGAGAATGTGCGGGCTTGAGGTTGGATATCCCAGAATGCCAGCACTCCCTCTTGATGAGAAGGCTTTGGAGGACATAGAAAAGACTCTGATAGAAATTGGCCTCATATGATACTCAATTTTGTGAACAACTCATGGTTTTGAAAAGAATTAAAAACCTTTTTTTATATTCCCGATTAGGTGAGAAAAATGTGTCTGGCAATCCCTGCTAAGATTGTTGAAATTAAGGATAACGTTGCTATGGTTGATTTTGGTGGAGTTAAGAGAGAGGTTAGGATAGATTTTGTCCCACACGTTAAAGTGGGTGATTATGTTATAGTTCACACTGGATTTGCAATTGAGAAGATGAATGAAAAGGCAGCCTTAGAAAGCTTGAGGGCCTGGGAAGAGGTCATGAAAGCAATGGAGGAGTGAGCATGGAACTTTCAATTTTTCATGATAAAGACTTAGCCCAGAGGATACTGCAAGGTATAAAGAGAGAAGCAGAAAAAATCGGGAGAGAAGTGAAGTTAATGCATGTTTGTGGAACTCATGAGGACACGGTAACTAGAAGCGGAATAAGGTCTCTTCTACCTGAAAATGTCAAAGTGATGAGTGGGCCGGGCTGTCCAGTTTGTATAACTCCGGCAGAGGATATAGCAGCCATGATGCAAATAATGCGCAGAGCAAGAGAAGAAGGCGAAGAGATAATTTTAACTACGTTTGGGGATATGTATAAGATCCCAACCACAATTGGGAGCTTTGCAGATTTAAAAAGCGAAGATTTTGATGTTAGAGTTGTTTATTCGATATATGACTCATATAAGATGGCCCTTAAAGAGAATAACCACCTTGTGGTTCATTTTTCTCCCGGATTTGAAACTACCACAGCACCAGCAGCTGGAATATTAAAAGAAGTGATCGAGAAAGACGTTGATAATTTTAAGATATATTCTGTTCATCGTTTGACTCCTCCAGCCGTTGAGGCTTTAATTAAACAGGGAACGGTTTTTGATGGACTTATCGATCCGGGCCACGTTTCCACGATAATAGGTGTAAAGGGGTGGGAGTATATAACAAAGGAATATGGAGTTCCCCAGGTTGTGGCTGGATTTGAGCCTGTGGATTTTCTTATGGCCGTATTCATGCTTTTGAGAATAATAAGAAAAGGGGAAACGAAAATAGAGAACCAGTACACAAGAGTTGTAAAATATGAGGGGAATGTTGAGGCCCAAAAAACCATGGAAATGCTTTTTGATATCGTTGATGCAAAGTGGAGGGCATTGGGTATAATACCCAAAAGCGGCTTGGAACTTAAGGATGAGTACAAAGACTTTGAAATAAGGACGTTTTATAAGGTAAAACCTCCAAAGCTACCGGATTTGGAAAAGGGATGTATATGTGGAGCTGTGCTTAGAGGATTAGCGCTACCAACGCAATGCCCGCTCTTTGGGAAGAAGTGCACGCCGAGAAATCCTGTTGGGCCGTGTATGGTTTCCTACGAGGGTACTTGTCAAATATTTTACAAATATGGGGCTCTATTTTGAGTTTTTTATTTTGGAAATTAAGCGTTTCATAGAAAAAAGAAATTTTTGTTAGTTTCTTTCACTTCAAGTTTAGTGAACTACCCCTCCCTCTCGGAAGGGGACTTCCCGCCCGATGAGTTAAAAGAAATACAAGGGCTCGGGGGGTGTTCACGTCATCACTTCTCAGCATGCTTGCTAATCGTCATTGCCTGAAGTAGCTATGTTTTGCTTCTTTTAAACCTATCTCCAAAATATGAATTCAATTGTAATTTAGGAAAAATTTTTATGGTTGTAAAACAATCTTATTATGATTTTATGTGGAGGTGTTGTTATGATTAGACCATCAAACCGGGCCATGGGCATTGAATATGCCATTAGAGATGTTGTTCTTCCGGCAAGAGAACTAGAAAAGCAGGGAATAAAAATTATCAAACTTAACATCGGGGATCCGGTAAAGTTTGATTTTCAGCCACCACAGCACATGAAAAAGGCCTATTGTGAAGCAATAATGGAAGGCCACAATTATTATGGCGATAGTGAAGGAGATAAGGAGCTTAGAGAAGCTATTGTTGAAAGGGAAAAAAAGAAAAACGGCGTAGATATAACCCCCGAAGATGTTCAAGTTACTGCAGCTGTTACAGAGGCTCTGCAGTTTATCTTTGGTGCCCTTATAGATGGTGGAGAGGAAATTTTAATCCCCGGGCCAAGCTATCCACCATATGTCGGACTGGTGAAGTTTTACGGTGGTGTTCCCAAGGGCTACAAAACCATTGAAGAGGAAGGATGGCAGCCAGATGTAGATGACATGAGAAGGAAGATAACTGATAAGACCAAGGCAATAGCTGTCATAAACCCAAACAATCCAACTGGGGCTCTCTATGAAAAGAAGACCCTCCAGGAGATAATTGACCTCGCTGGAGAGTATGATCTACCAATAATAAGCGATGAAATCTACGACCTCATGACCTACGAAGGAAAGCACGTTTCTCCGGGCTCATTGACCAAGGACGTTCCCGTTATCGTCATGAACGGTCTCTCGAAGGTTTACTTCGCAACGGGATGGAGATTGGGTTATATGTATTTCGTAGATCCAGAGAACAAACTTGCTGAAGTTAGAGAGGCGATAGGGAAGCTCGCAAGGATAAGGCTCTGTCCAAACACTCCGGCCCAAAAAGCGGCAATAGCTGGGCTTAGAGGTCCAATGGACTACCTAGAGGAGTATATGGCGAAGCTTAAAGAAAGAAGGGATTACATCTATAAACGCCTCAATGAAATGCCGGGAATAAGCACACAAAAACCGCAGGGAGCATTCTACATCTTCCCCAAGATTGAAGAGGGGCCATGGAAGAGCGACAAGGAGTTTGTCCTTGATGTGCTCCACAACGCTCATGTGCTCTTTGTTCACGGGTCTGGCTTTGGGGAAGGTGGAGAAATGCACTTCCGCTCAATATTCTTAGCGCCAGTGCCAGTATTAGAGGAGGCCATGGACAATTTAGAGAAGTTTATGAAGGAAAGGCTTGGATGATTTTTCTCTTTTAACTATTTTTAGATTTTAGTGGAAGTAATTCCCCAGGATTTGGAAGAATTAAGAATAGGCTGGTATAAAGGCCATTTCAACCTCCAGATACAACTGGAATGACTTCAACGTAATCGTTGTCTTTAATGGAGTCATCTTCTAAAGCTACCTTTCCGTTTACCTTTGCTATGGCACTTTCTGTGTTGAATCCCACAGCCTTGAGAACGTCTTTGACTTTCATGCCCTTCTGATATTCCAGCTCTTTCTCGATTTTTCTTCCAATGACCTTAATCTTGATCATAAACATCACCAAGAGAGGATGCATGGAGAGACTTTTAACTTTATCGAGGTTTTCTTGTTTAGAGAGCAAGTAATTGTATTCATGTTCAAGGTAGCAGAAAAGATGTTCTGGCGGACCGGCCGGGATTTGAACCCGGGACCTTCGGCTTAGGAGGCCGATGCCCTATCCTAGCTAGGCTACCGGTCCACTCCCGTTTTCTATCCTCCCATCCTCTCTTATAAATCTTGTGTTAAACTATTCTGTTTAACAAAAATCCAAGAGTATTTAAAGTATTCTTCAAATTTTTTGGTGGGAAGGAAAATGGTAGATGAACTTGATAGAAAGATAATCTCAATTCTCCAAAAAGATGCTAGGTTGTCTTACAGGGAAATAGCCAAGAAGTTGGGCATTGCTGTTGGTACAGTTTATAACAGACTTAAAAAGCTGGAGGAGGAAGAGGTAATCTTAGGGTTCGCACCAAAGCTTGACTATAATAAGTTGGGATACGATTTGACAACAATCATAGGGGTCAGGGCTCAGGGGAAAAGAATAATTGAAATTGAGAAGGAGATAGCTAATGATTCTCATGTGGCCTGTGTATATGATGTAACTGGTGAATATGACATAAT
>QMUE01000108.1 GCA_003663535.1 Thermococci archaeon | reverse complement strand
TATTGTTCCGACCCCACATTGTTCTCCATGTAATGCAGGTTTTGGAGCTATTGCATCCAATGCATGGCTAAATAGATGTTCAGCTCCACTGGCAGGCCTTGATGAACCTGCTATGCTCATTGCGACACCGCTTGAAATTAGAGCTTTTATTACTTTCCGAACACTCTCCTCATTGCTCAACCTTATAATGTCTGCATTTTTGATAACCATTTTGGCGCTCATAAGAGACAATGAGGCAGCATATTCGCTGAAGTACTCTCCCCTTATTCTATGGGCAAGCTCCCAATCTTTTACTGCGGTAAGGTTACTTATCATGTCCCCAACTCCCGCAGCAAGGTAACGATAAGGCGCTGTTTTTATAATATTAACATCTGCAATAACAGCTACTGGTGGCCGGGCCTTTATGGACGTCTTGGCCTCAAGATCCCTTATGGAGGCATTTGCACTTGCTATCCCATCATGAGAAGCTGTTGTAGGAAAGCTTATGAAGGGGACATCAGCTTTAAATGAAGTCAGTTTGGCCACATCGATTATGCTTCCTCCTCCAACTCCTAGAACCCAGTCCATATTCTCATTTCTAATAGTTTCTAGGGCTTTTTGAACATTTTTCATTGAAGCTTCTTTTATGAGTAAGTTTTTCACATGAAAGAAATTCTTCAGGTGCGTTTCAACATCTTTTCCGGCAATCTCCTTTGTTTTCGGTCCATAGAGAATTAATACATTTTCCCCTAATTTTAATCTTTTGGCCACTTGACTGACTTTATCCTTCAAGTCTTCCCCCAGAAGAACTTCCCTAGGTAACTCCATTAAATGCATGAGCATCACCACTTTATTCTTAAGTTCTCAAAGCTTAAAAAATAATTGGAAGAAAAAGCTTTAACTCCTCCTACAATATTTCCCTAGGTGGTTAAATGGGAATTGATGAAATTTTTCGAAAATACTTCATAGACCCGATACGGTATAATCAAGGCTACAATATTGTTAATACCCTTACATATGCCATTATCTTGGGTCTAGCGGCCCTTGTAGTGTATAAAGTCTTGAAAAAGCTTGGCATAAAGTATGATAATGCATTCTTCAGGGCCCTTATACCATACATGATTTTAGGGGCCTTTGGAAGAGCTTTGACCGACGCAACTATAATCCCACGAAGTTACCTCACAGTCACTCCTGGAATTTATTTCCTTGTGTTTATAATAACCTTCTCATCCCTCTTAATAACCCACAAAGTCTTTGAAGACTGGAGGAAAGTGTTTCTTTATTTTGGATGGGCCCTTGTAGGAGGAGAACTTCTGCTTTTGCTGTTTAATCTCGAAAAAGTCCAGTTCAACTTTGATACCCTAAAATACTTCATCCCCTTCGTCACAATAGCCCTCATGACGATTTATCTGCTTTCAATAAAACTTCGTTTGGTTAAAAAGAATTCTTACCTCTTTTACGCCCACTTTTATGATGCAACAACAACCTTTGTTGGTGTTGATTTCATGGGGTATTGGGAACAGCATGTTCTTCCAAGATACTTGATGGATATTACAGGAACCGCTGCAGTGATGTATTTTCTAAAGTTTGCAGTACTAATGGTAGCTCTTTACCTCATGGAATACTTGCAAGAGACGGAAAGCGATAAAGAACTTATGGACTTTATCAAAATGGTGATGTTTATCCTTGGCTTTGCCCCGGGGACTAGAAACCTTTTAAGAATGCTTATGGGGGTTTAAAGATGTATGAATGGAATGAAATAGCCCTTAACCTTGCAAAGGATATTGAAAAAGAAATCATGCCCTTATTCGGACACAAAAAGGCTGGAGAGTTTATTGGGTTTAGCCCCAGCGGGGACAAAACAAAACTCGTTGATAAAATGGCCGAAGACATAGTTTTAGAGTATCTCAAATCACTTGGAGTAAACATCATAAGTGAGGAAATCGGGAGCATAAATAATGAAAGCGAATACTATGTCATTGTGGATCCTATTGATGGTTCTTTTAACTTCATCCATGGCATTCCAGTTTTTGGCTTCAGTTTTGCAGTGTTCAAGGGAGATGAGCCTTTATACGCAATGCTTTATGAGTTTATTACAAAAAATGTCTACGAGGGCATCCCTAATGAAGGAGCATATTTAAATGGGGAGAGGATAAGAACAAGGCCTTTAAATGAGAATTCTATCTCAATAAGTTTTTACACCAGAAATAGAGGGGCAAAACTCGTTGAAAAAGTTCGGAGAACTAGGGTCTTAGGGGCCATTGCAATAGAGCTGGCATATCTTGCTAGGGGTTCTCTAGATGGGGTAATTGATATAAGAAATTATGTTCGGCCTACAGACATAGCAGCAGGTTACATAATTGCAAAAGAAGCCGGAGCAATTGTAACCGACGATGAAGGGAGAGAACTTAAGTTTAATCTAAATGCATCTGAAAAGCTAAACATAATAGCTGTAAATGATGGGAAACTCCTTAAGCTCATTCTTGAAAACATTTAACAACGGCGAAAGATTTAAAAATAAAACACAAAGAGGTATATGCGAAAGTGCCGGGGTGGCTCAGCCTGGTCAGAGCGCCCGGCTCATAGGGCCGCTCCCTTTCGGGGGAGCCTGAGAAACCGGGAGGTCGCGGGTTCAAAGCCCGCCCCCGGCACCATCAAAAACTTTTTTAGGTATCTTAATGCTGGTCATCGAACACGCAGAAGAGAGACTCATCAACCGGTTTTTAAAACAAAGAAAACTTGATTTTGCCCTTCCTAGCTATAACCCTTCGCCTGGTCAAGAGGAAGGAAAGAAATCTGGTTTCTCAATTCTCCATGGGGACAACGAATATTTCTCCAAAGGGTTCCTCTTGAATTAGTTCAATTTTGCCCATATTCGCTAGGAAAAGAAGGTAAAGGAAGGTTCTTGCAACTATTTTTGGACTGGGATCAAAAACAAGCTCCCAGAAAGCTATTTTATCCCTGGTATTCGAGTAAAGCTCCCTTACTATTTCATAGAGCTTATTAACATGCTTTTCTATATCTACACGAAAATCATCCACAACAAATATCTCCTCTTCAATTTTAACCTCCTTTTTCTTCTTGGGTTTTCTTTTCTCAGTTTCTTCAAGGGCATCCATTAGAGCCTCTATCAAATCATCCAGAGTGTAATAACGCTCTGCTCTTCTAAGGGGTGGAACGTAAGGATCAACATCCACTCTTATTCTCTCTTCCTCTTTTTGTTCTTCCCCATCGTCCTCCTTGGTATAAAGCAAGGCCTCGGTCTTCATTCTAAGGAGGATTGAAGCAGCCAAAATGGCCCTTGCAGATACCCTCAAGTCCAGATCCCGCATTTCCCTTATACGCTCAATATATTTCTCAGTGATGTCCACTATATCAATATTCCAGGGGTCAACTTTCCCCATTGTCACAAGCTGTAAGAGGATATCAATTGGTGTGATTTCCTCTTCTCTCCTGTATTCCATCTCATTTCACCTACAACCCGAGGGCATTGGCATTTTTTGCCCTCGCTTTCTCCAAATATTCCATGGCCTTTTCAAGGCTTAAACTAACAACCCTTGAGACACCTCTACGCATTGAAACACCAATTATTTTATCTGCATTTGACATCATGACATCTCTCAGTGTAATAACTATGAACTGACTGTCTTTTGAGGCCTCTTTTATAAGATCTGCCACTCTCTTAACGTTTGCATCGTCAAGGTGAGCATCAATTTCATCGAAGAGATAGAATGGAGCTGGTTTAAAGTGTTGTATGGCAAACACAAATGCCAATGCTGTCAATGCTTTTTCTCCACCACTCATAGCCTCGATTCTTTTCACTTCTTTTCCAGCGGGTTTTGCTTCTATGTCCAAACCCCCACTGAAGGGGTCTTCTTCGTTTTCAAGAACAAGCTTTGCTTCTCCTCCAGGAGAAAGTTTTGTAAAAAGTTCTGAGAAGTTTTTAGCTATTGCATTCAGCGTTTGCATAAACACATTTCTCTTTTGGCTTTCTATTTCGTTTATAAACTCAATAATACTGTCTTTTTCAGCCTCAAGTCTCTCCCTCTTTGATTTAAGTTCGAGATAGCGCCTTTCAACAACCTCATAGTCCTCAATAGCCTTCATGTTTACTGGCTCAAGTTCTCGAATCTCATCTTCCATTTGTTCGATTTCTTCCCTAAGCTTTTCAAGATCCTCTGGAATTTCCTTAACAACCTTAACATCATAGTGCTTTAATTCACCCTCTTTTTCCCTGAGCTGGGATTCATATTGAGCCATTTTTATCTTGAGAGAGTTAGCTTCCAACCTAAGTTTCTGCAAGACATCTCTCAACTTCTCTTTCTCTTCTCTCATTTGAGAAATTTCTTCCCTAAGTCTGTCCCTCTCATCTCTTAAAGCTTTTAATTCATCTTTTACAGCTTGCTCCTTTTCTTGCAGTTCTTTAAGTTGGGCCTGCAGTGATTTTATATCCTCTTCGTTTTGTTTGATACTGGCCTTGAAAGCATTTATTCTATTGACAATGCCCTCAATTTCCTCTTCAAGGTCAGCTTTTCTTGGGATAAGTTCCTCATTAATCCTTATGTCAAGGCTCTCAAGTCTCGATTCAACTTTACTAAGCTCTTCCCTGAGCTTGCTTATCTCATGTTCAACCTCTCTTATCTTTTGGTTGAGCTCTCTAGCTTCGGGGTTGTCTAGGGCCTTTCTGAGTTTGTTTCTTATCTTTTCAAGTCTCTCCACTCTTCCACTAAGCTTTGCAAGATCTCCTTTTGTTTGATGGATGAGGGACTCAAGTTCCTTTAACCTACTCTCCCCAGTTTCAATCTCTTCCTTTAGAGCCTTATCCTCGTTCAAAAATCTATCCATTTCTTTTTGAATCATCTGTAAGTCTTTAGAAACGTCACTTTTCTTCACTCTAAGTTCAAACAATTCCCTCTCAATTCCCCTTTGTTCAAGTTTAAGGGCGTTTATTTGAGATTCCAAAGCATTTTTCTCCTTCTCACGAGAAGCCAATGCCATTTTTATCTCATCAGTGTTGATAGCAAGTTTTGTTCTTGGCCGGTAATATCCCCCAACAATGGCTCCACTTCTCTCTAAAAGCTCTCCCTCAAGGGTTACCATCCTAACTTTGCCAATACCAACATCCCTTGCTTCCTCCATATCATTAACTATTAGGGTATCCCCCACAGCAAATGCAACAGCGTTCTTAAATTGTGGATCATATTCAATGACATCCATAACTGGGATACCTTTGGAAACTCCATTCAATTTTCTCGGTTTTATCTTATTAAGGGGTAAAAAGGTTAGTCTTCCAAGCCTATTTCGTTTTAAAAACCTTATAGCTTCTTCCGCCACCTTATCATCTTTCACCACAACATTGCCTGCATGAGAGCCCAGAGCAACTTCCACAGCAGTAAGATAGGTATCATTTCTAACTCTAATGAGCTCAGCTAAAGAACCATAAATTCCGGGGATGTTAGCGTTTTTAATTGCTTCAAGTGTCTTATTTTGGTTTACCTCTTTTCGAGCCTCGGCCTTGATGAGCTCTTCATTAAGTTTTTTAATCTCTGGGGCGATTTTTTCCAACTTCTTTTGGCCTTTTTCAAGTTCTTTTTCAATTTTTCTCAGTCTTACACTTGCTTTTTCAATTTTTGAATCTATCTCTGAAAGTTCAGATTTTTTAACATTTATTTCTG
>QMUE01000107.1 GCA_003663535.1 Thermococci archaeon | reverse complement strand
CCAGCTTTTGTCATGCAGAAGTATTTGAATGCCGCCTTTACAGCCTTCTCCTTTCTCTGTTCAAATGCAACCAAGAACTGTGAAAACAGGGTCATGAGCTCCCAGAAGATTATAAACCACAGCAAATTCCAGCATATCACCACAAGGTACATTGTCAGTATGAAAAGAGGATAGTTGAAAGTGTAAACACGCATATCCTCCCTCTCAAAATACCTTTCCATATATTTGATACCATAAACTGATGCACAAAGGCTTAAGATTCCTAATATCAACAGAAAAAAGGCCGAGAGCGCATCGACTCTAAAAACAAGGTAGTTAAGAGACGCAAAAAATGAGGACGAATTGAACAAGTTGTATTTAAGCTCAATGGTTGTTTTAAGTCCCAAGACTCCATTGTATATTATTACTCCTGATGACACTGCTGATAACATGCTTACTATCTTGAGAACTATTTTTGCCTTTGACAACCCTATCAGTGCCGCTATAATTAATATACCAATGGGTAGCAACAATATCTGAGCTTCCATCACTGTTCACCAGCTTTTATTTCCTCCCCGCTTGAGAGTTTCAGATACACCTTATGAGAAATGAAATCGATATACTCAATTTGGTATCCCTCAAGAGCGAGCTCTTTTCCAAGCAAATTTTTGATGATGATCTTGTTATCCTTAATTTCGAGCAAAGTTACGTCTGTCATAACTACCTCAGCTTTCCCATCTTCAAGAAGTATGACCTTAGACTGGCACATTCATCCCACCTTTGAACGCTTTTTTATGCTCAGTATCTTTTTTGCAAGGGAGTTAACGTCCTTATATATTGGAGAATCCTTTGGGATTGCATCAACGCCTTTTCCTTCGTTATCGACAGAGATAACGCTTTCATCAAAGCTTACAATGTGGTAGGGGGTTGAATCTGAGAAGACTTTTGCATAATGTTGGGAGGCTTTTAGAAAGTCGTGAACCTTATTTATTACGAGAAGTATGTTTGAGATGCTAAGCTGTTTTCCCATTTCTATGAGTTTTCTTGCTATCATTAGGGATTTTAGGGTTGGTTCTGCTACGCATACCATTAGGTCAAATTTCTCCGCCAGTCCACGTCCGAATACTTCCGCCCCGGCTTCGCTGTCTACAATCACAATATCCTTCTCAGAAAGCAGGACATGTATTAAAAAAGCTCTTGCAAGGGCTATTGCTGGGCATAGGCAACCCTCCTTACTTTGTTCTATGCTTCCAATGACTACAAGTTTCAAATTTGGCTTTATTGTTATGCCATACTGGTCGGCCAAATCATCAACCTTTGGAGTTAGCGAGAATAGAACTCCCCAGCCTTCACCAGGTCTTGCTCCGGTCCTCTCCTCCGCAAGCTTATCATTTCGTGAAAGCGGTACAATTTCTAGAGCTTTTTCAAAAGGGATTCCTAGGCTTTGAGCGAGATTAGGAACCGAATCCGTATCTAAAGTCAGTATGTTATACCCCTTGTCAGCTAAGATATAAGCTAACAATGCTGAGATTGTGGTTTTTCCGACGCCTCCTTTTCCAGCAACAAGTATCTTCATTTTAATGACCTCCAATGATTAAATTGTACTTCTTCTATAATTGCTTTTTTAAAATTAGAAACTAAAAATGAAAAGTCAAAGGGGCCATTTGAGTTTCTTTCTCTTTTCAATTATTACATTGTAAATTGTTTCTGCCGCTTTCACGGGATCTGGCTCGACGTAGAATTTTCCTCCAATGAGATCTTCGACGTCGTCTGTGAGGAGTTTGGTGACTTTTTGGCTTCCGAGAACTGGTGGAACAACACCTAAGTGGGTGAATACACCGCTTGCAAGGAAGTAAGTTCCTATTGAGACTGCTTTTTCGCTCATCCATTCTGGAGCAGAGCCTGCTGCCGGCAGGTCTGGAATGTCAACACCTGAAGCTTCAGCGAGTGCTCCAAGGGCGATTAGAATTCTTGAACAGTCAACACAGCTTCCCATGTGCAGACATGGTGGAATTCCAAGTGCCTCACACACCGCTTTAAGTCCATCTCCTGCCATCTTAGCAGCTCCAGGTGTCATTAAGCCATCCATTGCTGCAGCAATTCCCCAGCAACCAGTTCCAACTACCAGAATATCTCTCTTTATGAGTTCTTTGGCTATTGTTACATGGCTGTGATTGTGTTTAACCTTTGGATTGTTACATCCAACGATTCCAACAACTCCTTTAATTGTCCCCTCTTTAAGTGCATTAATGAGAGGTTCAAGGGTTCCTCCCAAAGCCTCAAGAATTGCCTCGACACTGAAGCCTGCAACGACTTCACTCTTGTGTTTTGGAATGTAAACTCTCTCCTTTGATCTGTTCTGGAAGTTTTCAATTGCAATTTTGATTATCTCCTTGGCAATTTCATCTGCTTTCTCTGGTTTGAACTCTATGTGCACTGCTCCAGGTATGTGACCTTTTGGTTCGGTTGTGATTATCTTTGTGTGATAACAGCCGGCTACATCAGGCAATGCAGGCATTATGCACTGATAATCTACAATTATGGCCTCAACAGCGCCTGTTATTATTGCTAACTCTTGCATCAGGAAGTTTCCGGCTAGAGGAACGCCAAGTCTCATCAGAGTTTCATTTCCGGTACAGCACATTCCTACAACATTTACTCCCTTGGCCCCCTGCTTCTTTGCCAGCTTTTGCATCTCCTCACTTTGAGCCGCTTCAACTATCTTCATTGAGAGCACTGGATTGTGGCCATGAACAACTATATTCACATAATCCTCTTTGAGAACACCTAAGTTTGCAACAGTTTTAATCGGTTTTGGTGTTCCGAAGAGGATGTCGCTTAGATAAGTAGCCATCATTGAGCCACTCCAGCCATCAGCCAACGCTGTTCTAACGCCGTGAAGGAGAAGTGAAGCTGGATCTGCATCGACACCTATATGCGTTCTGTGCATGCATTCACAAATTTCCCTATCAATCGCTCTCGGCAGGACCCCAAGCCTCTCCCAGACTTTAATCCTCTTCTTAGGCGCCGTTGCCATGAGTAGCCTCATTGGCTCATCATCAGGCTTTCCAAACTCTAATTCTAGGATATGTGCAACCTCCAAGCCTATTTCGGTTTCAGTTTTTCCTTCAGTACTAATGCCGAGAATTTGGGCTAACCATTTAAGTTTTTCAATGTCCGTCAGCTTGTATCCCTTGAACTCTCCTGTTGCTGCCCCTTTAAACACATGAACAATATCTCTTGCATGATCGCTGTGTGCTGCAGCACCAGCTGCAATCATTCTCAAAAGGTTTCTTGCAACTATTGTGTCTGCATCTGCTCCACAAACACCTCTAGTTGGCCCAGCACCGAATGGATCGATTCTACATGGCCCCATGTTACAGTTTCTACAACACACTCCCAGCAGTCCGAATCCACATTGGGGTTGTTGCTCCAAAAAGCGATGCCAAGCAGTTTTCACACCTTCTTCCTCACCCTTTTCTATTAGATCAGCGACTCCCTTGGTTTCGGACACCTGTTTTGCGGGAACCTTAAACTTTATGTATTCCGCCATCTCCACCACCTCAATACCATTTAACTTTTGAATAGGATGCATAAACATCTTTTGGGCTTACTTTTTCTTCTTCTTTCTTTTCTTCAACAACAGGCTTCATGTACACAATGCCTGGGACTTTTAAGCCTGAAATAAGTTCTTCTGCTCTTTCTCTTCTAATCTCATCCAGAATTTCCTCAAGAGGCCCAAACTTCAATGCCTTGGTGGGACAAGCCTCTACACATGCTGGTTCTCTATCCTCCCTGACTCTCTCAATGCATGAATCGCACTTCAGAACAACCTTGTATTCTGCCTCATACTTTGGATGTCCAAATGGACATGCCATAACACACATCAAACAGCCAATACACTTATTGGGGTTGAGAATTACAAAGCCCTCCTCACTCTTCTTTATTGCTCCTGTCGGACACACACGTATACATGGAGCATCTTCGCAATGTTGACATCTCAGGGGAACATTGAAGAAATCTGCGACCACGACTTTTAGCCTCGGTTTGGGTGTTGGGGTTTCGAAAATTGCTCCGAATAGTGTTTTACTCATTGAATGTTCTATAGCACACGCTATCTCACAAGACCTGCACCCCATGCATTTCTCAGGGTCAATGTAAATTGTTGGTCTCTCTAAATCTGTTCCAAGAGGCAGCATTGTTATCACCTCGAAAAAAGGATAAGCAAAGAAACTTAATAATAAACTCGTGTTCGGTAAGTAAACCAGAAGACCTATTATTTATTCGTATACAGAAACACGCATTAGTCTTCATAAAGTGATACTATTGCTTTTTCTCTGACCTCTCTGTATTCATTCAGAAGCTCTTTAGCAAACTCTGTTAGAATTGTTGCTCCCTTCTTTCTGCCTCCTCTAACGGATATGATCAAGGAGATGTCCAGCTTTTCTTCAAGGCTTTTTATTTTTTCCCAGTATGTTGATGGGGAAACTCCAAGAACTTTACATGCACCTCTAAAGGAGTTAATCTGGGATACTAATTCTAAAAGCTCTAAAACCTCTCCAGGAATCTCGACACCCTCTTTTGTCACAAATGAGACCTGTATTTTAGGGGAAAGTCTAATGACTTTTTGGCTTACTGGGCATGGTGAAAAAAGCATTTTTCTTAAATCTTTTCTTGTTATCCTCTTGTAGTTCACCTCAAATTTTGAAAGTGGGCACTTTGAAAAGTTTCCATAGGGGTTTAAATATAGGGTTCTACAGTTCTCGGCGCTTGGAGAGGTAAGCAATGTTACTGGATAATTATCTATAAAGATCTTAATGGCATTGTAGAAATATTTCCTTCCATAATGGAGGCCAATTTCAACATTTTCTTTCTTCACAATTTTTTCGAGGAATTTGTCTGTATATGGAGATGTGTAGAGGCTTGGTCCTAAAATTATTTTCAATCCATAACTTTTGCATAGATCAATTATTGAAAAGAGTTCTGCGAAATCAGAGTTAAAATCCAGTAGAATGTATGCTTCAAGGTTATCTATACCTTGGGAGAGGAGCATTTTCACTGTCTGAAGGTTTGATTTTAAATCTTTATAAGAGGGTATAATTAAAGAAATAAAATCGACATTTTCAAGAGAAGTTTTGTGAAGGAAACTTCTTGAAACAGACACTGGAAGGAAGAGGACAATCTTTCTGCAGAGTTTCTCAGTCTCTCTAGTTATGACATCAATCTTTGGATGAAGGAGAGGATTTGGACATATCAAAACTCCCTCATCAAATTTGAACTCTTCAAGATTAGAGGTGAGTACCTCCAATGCTTCGGGAGGTAGCATTACTCCAACGCAACTAAACTTCTCTTTCCAAGGGCATGCCAAACAATTACTATCACATTTGCTTGAAGGTTGGATTGCTAAGATATTCATCACTCAAATATCACCTCAAATCCACAGAAGGAGTTGCCAAGGCCCCAGCAGTAAATTTCACGGGTTATGTTTTTTCCAACAAGGTCTTCCATGACTCCTTGAATCAATCCAGCCTCAAAGTCACATAGGGTTCTCCCAATAGGAGGGGTCTGATAACAGCTGATGCACTCGTATATGTTCACTTTCATTCTGCTGAAGGACTCCTCTATAATGTCAAGGAGCCCTATCTTCTGATTTAGAAATACTTTTGGTAGGTCATCAATGCTTTTAATTTCACCGGTTTCTACCAATCT
>QMUE01000106.1 GCA_003663535.1 Thermococci archaeon | reverse complement strand
GTCGTCGAGATTTCAAAGAAGGCACTTGAGGGAGAGAAAGTTGAAGAAGTCAACTGGATAGGATTGAGGAAGGAGATTTTGTGAGGTGATTACGATGGCAGTTAGAAAGCCCCCTATCACAACTCGCGAATACTGGGCACCGGGTCATGCCGCATGTGCTGGATGTGGCCCTGCTATAGTGATGAAGCTTGCCACAAAGGCATTTAGTGAGGCTATGGAAGAAAAATACGGTGATCCAAACGCATTTGCTATTGCCCATGCCACAGGGTGTATGGAAGTTGTTTCTGCTGTATTCCCATATACAGCTTGGAAAGCCCCATGGATTCACGTGGCATTTGAAAACGCTGCAGCTGCAGCAAGTGGTGTTGAAGCCGCATGGAAGAAACTTGGTAGAAAGGGAAAGATTCTTGCAATCGGTGGAGATGGAGGTACAGCGGATATTGGTCTCCAAGCCCTTTCAGGAATGCTTGAGAGGAGGCACAACGTGGTTTATCTTATGTATGATAATGAGGCTTACATGAATACTGGTATTCAGAGGTCTTCATCAACACCATACGGAGCATGGACAACCACGTCACCTCCAGGAAAGTACTCAATTGGCGAAGACAAGCCAAAGAAGTGGGTTGCTCTTATAGCTGCAGCTCATCAAGCCCCATATGTGGCCACTGCAAGCATTGGAGATCCGTATGATTTCTACAGGAAGATGAAGAAGGCTGCGAGTGTGGATGGCCCGGCATTTGTTCAAGTATTAGCCCCATGTGTTCCGGGATGGAGGATCCCATCAGAGAAGACTGTCGAAATTGCAAGACTAGCAATTGAAAGTGGTTTATGGCCATTATTCGAGATTGAGAATGGTGATTTCTACAACATAAAGTTCCAGAGATTCCCGAAAGATGGAAAGTTCAAGAAACCAATTGAGGACTACCTCAAAATCCAAGGCAGATTTAAGCACCTTTTCAAGAGGCCAGAAGCCATTCAAGAGCTCAAGAACCAGATTAAAGAGGTATGGAGAATACTTGGGAAAGAAGTTGAGCTTCCATGAACCTTTCTTCTCTTTTTTAGCTACTACCGGCCACAGCAGATTCTGCAGAGCACTAAGAGTAAAAACACGCTGAGAAGCATCAGACTTCCAGTTCCGCATATCTTTTTACTATTGGGAGCTTTGAGAGTCGAAGAGAATGAACTCGTTGTCGTCGTATGCTCGATGGAAATTACCTTCAGCTGGGCAGGTAAGGGCTTAGAGCTTAATATGGCATATAATAGAGTGCTTTCCTTTAGGGCTTCTTCTCTAGTGGAACTTAAACTGGCTATCATCATATCCATTACAGGCTGTCCTGTCGTCATCCCTTTCCCGAGACTGTAGGAACCTAACAGCCCGAGAGTCCTGCTGATAGGATGTGTGGGATTTTGCTCAGAGACATTGAAAGAAACAACGGTTATTCCTGTCATTCTCAGTTTCTTCTCCAAATCCCCTGTGGTACCTATCAGAACAACTCTTTTACTCCTTTCTGCGAGCGCTTTTATACTGCTCTCATTCTCACGAAAATATGGAATTACAGTAACATTAAAAGCCCGCCGGATCCTCTCGGAAAAGGATATTGAGCCCGGGATCATTGCATCGAAGTTCGAAGAGGATATCGTTCTGTACAATTCCGGAGCCATTACAATTAGGCAGTTCTCAGGGGGGTCAACAAAAATATCGACAGGGTACCCTGTTTTTCCTTTTACAGCATTAGCAAACCTCTGGGCAGCCTCATCAGATATCCTGAAGGGAAGCTTCCACGTCCATTTTCCGTTTAAATTCTCAATTACTGGGTTTGAGACTTTCAAAATGTCGGAGTTTGTGGCTATAACATTACCTTGGAATTCTATGTATATCCTACCTCTCCTTGTGACTAGCTCATCAAGGAGCGCTGTTTTATTCACTTCCATGCCCTTTACTATTAAAGTTATTCTCCCTTCATGGATTTTCCCCTCAACCCGGCTTTGGGGTGATATGGCATGAATTCTATCAATCAGAATGGTCATGATGCTCTGAAGCTCTCCAATGGCGCTATTTTCCGTTACTTTAATCGTAACAACGGTCATGGGTACTGTTTTTGAAGCGACATTAAACGGGAGGAGTATAGAGAATGTCAGCAATACGATGATTATTGTCAAAACAATCCACTTAGCAGCCATAAAATCACCCAAACTTATATTGTCCTTTTTCAAATATATGTTTTTTGGAGGTTGCAACAATAAGGAGAACGGTCTAGAGGGTCATTTCTGTCCCATATTGCTACATTTCAGAGCAAAGCTTATAAGAGTGAGAACCTTTTCTTAGATTAACCTAAAATTTGAGGTGATAAAAATGACGATAAAAACTCCACCGAGTATTAATGTCCCGGGATTGGGAGTAGATCCGCTTACACAAAGAATAAAAGAAAAGGAGAAGCAATGGAAATATAAGATTGCAGTTTTAAGCGGAAAGGGTGGTGTAGGCAAGTCCACAGTAGCAGTAAATCTTGCAGCTGCCCTTGCAAAGCAGGGATATTTTGTAGGAGTTCTTGATGCTGATGTTCATGGACCTAATGTGGCCAAGATGCTTGGTGTAGACAAAGCTGAAGTTTTAGCTGAAAAGTTTGAAGATGGTCATTTTGAAATGATACCCCCTATGAACGACTTTTTAGGTCAGACAACCCCTATTAAAGTTATGAGCATGGGGTTCATGGTTCCTGAGGACCAACCCATTATATGGAGAGGGCCATTGGTTACAAAGGCCATTAAACAGCTTCTTGGAGACGTTAAGTGGGGCAATTTAGATTTTATGATAGTAGATTTTCCACCTGGGACTGGTGATCAAATTTTGACTGTTACTCAGAGTTTAAACTTGGAAGCAGCAATAATAGTTACCACCCCTCAGGAAGTTGCTTTACTTGATACCGGCAAAGCAGTTAACATGATGAAGCAAATGGAGGTTCCTTATGTAGCAGTCATTGAGAACATGAGTTACCTTATATGTCCGCATTGTGGGAATAAAATTGATCTCTTTGGAGAAGGCGGTGGAGAGAAACTCGCAGAGAAGGAAGGAGTCGACTTCATTGGGAAAGTTCCCATTGATCCCAAGGCAAGGGAAGCAAGTGACAATGGAATACCCATAGTACTTTACGAAGATACTTCAGCAGCAAGGGCATTTATGGAAATTGCCAAAAACCTTGTTAAAAAACTTGAAGAAAGAGCAAAAAGTGAGTAAAATTGGGCTTTTGCTCTTTAATTTTCGTTGCTGCTAAGTCTTCCCTGGTGAAAGCGAGGGGATACAGCAAAGAGGAGGATGGAAAGCCTTATCTTTTGAAAGCCTCGCTGTTCACGGTGGGGTAGATCACAATAGAGCCTAAAGCTTGAGGGCAAAACTTAAATCCTTTTATTTTTATTTATTTCTTGACCGGGTCGTGAAGGTGATATAATCTGATTTGGTGACGTCAATGAAAAAGATTTTACCAATATTGCTAATGATGCTAGTGTTCCAGCTGGTTTTAGCGGCGGAGTTAGACTTTTACCCAAATGAAAAAGCTTTTGAAAGTTTTCTTGATAATGGAAGGAGTTACCACGTACTTCCAGGTGAGAGTGAATATTCTAAGGCTTGGGCCAAATATTTGGATGAAAAACTCTCGAGATTCAAGGAAAAAGGTGAAGATACGATTGTTCTTGTAGGAAACGTGTATGAAAACCCAAAAATGATGGAATTCTGGCATTTAACGGGTCTTCCTTATGAGGCTTCACTGAAACCTTCAGTAATTGTTCTTGATAATGTGGTGTTTTTCACTGGAAGTGAAGAGAATATATATTTGATTGAAAGGGCCTTTTCTCAAAAGCATGCCTTTAGAACTCAGGAAGTATACGGAAGTCTTTTGATTGGAATTTTACTAGTCATTTTATTTACTTTCATTTTCTCAAAAAATGGGGCCTACACTCATTTTTTCTATATTTTAACAGTAGCTCTCATTGTTCTTTGGTTTTCTAATTCCAATTTGTTTACGATTGATGAAGGATTTGTAAGATCAACGTTTCAAGATGCTTTATTGGGTAAGGAGGGGACTCCTTTAACATTGGTTCTTGGTCTCTATTTCAATACCTACTCTCCAAGTGAAGAGGCCCTTTTTATCCTTCATTTATTTTTGTTATTCTTGATTGCAACTTTATCATTTTTTATTGCCCCAAAGTCATACAGGGAACTTGGTTTTGTGGTTTTTGGACTCACTTTCGCATCCCCTACTTTTCGACACTCCCTTGAGAACTTTAATGAATGCCTATTTGAGGTATTTGTCCTTGTAATTGTGTTGGGAATAATTTTGAATACAATGTTTACTGAAGAAACCGCTAAATCAATAAAACGAATCGCGGTTTTATCGGTTATCACCACTTTTGGGGCTTTAATATGGCCGTATTTTGTTTTAATACCTTTTTTCATGTTCTTGGCATTTCCAACAAAGTCTATGAGGAATTACTTATATTTGGGTCTCACAATAATTGGGTTTCTTGTTGGAAATCTTTACTTCAAAGTACCTTTCCCTAAATGGCCATTAGATGCGAACTTTGATTACTTAATGCTGTTTGTAAAAGAGGACTTTATCCAGCTCATTTTAATCATTTATGCCGTATTTAATTTTAAAACATTGATAATGAGGATGAAAGGTGGTAAAGCCCTTCTCTTTTGGTTATTCCTCAGTTTGTTGGTCTTGTTGCCCGTTATTCCAGAAATCTTTCCGGCCCTTATTTTGGTATCATCAGGCCTTGTCATACGTTTAATCCTTCTTTTCCAAACCTCCTCCTTAGGAGGAGAGGGTAGTCTGCAGGAACTCTAACTTTTTAGAAAAGTAAAAAGGAAAGTTATTTGGAGAATTTAATTGCACCAAAAGTCGCCGATCTCACATAGGGTCCAATCTCTTTTATTATCCCCGGGGCTTGAGTGCCTTTTTTAAGGACTAACAAACTCTCCATCAATCCAAGCTCTTCTAGGCGTATAACATCCCTGGAATGCCCTGTTTCTAGAAGGGCCTTTTCAATATTCTCACTTACTGTGCCGGTGACGAAAATTTTATCGTGGCCATCGCTCAACCATTTCTTTATTCTCTTAACCTGCTTTTCTGTAAATTCTGCTTCGACTTCTCTTGTGCCAAACTCTACTTTTTTTATCTCAATTTCAATAGGGAGGTAGTCTACCCATCCAAATTCTCTTATCATTTGTCGAACTGGTTTTTCCCCAAATATGGATTTAAGATAATAAAGAGGAATGAGGGCATCTTTTGGAGTAGGTGAAAAGACACCTATATCGGTATATACTCCATATCCAACTTTTCCTAGGTCTATAAAGCGTCCTTTATATGTTTCCCCTTCTTTAATGGTGTTTAGCTTATATGGAACTTCTCCAAATTCTTCCCTAATGAGATTTGTGGAAATTTCTGTATCTTCTCCTTCGAGTGTTATTTTTACCCATTGCTTTTGAGTGATTCTTATTTTCCAAGAAACTTCTAAATCTCCAATAAGAGAATCTAGTTTTTTATCAAGTTTCTGAAAACCACTTCGATCTCCATAAATTTTCTCAAGAATAACTATTTCCATCTTATCATCCCCGCAGTTCATTAGTACTTAAAAATCAAGCTTTAATTCCAAGTTCTTTTTCAAGTTTCTTTATTCTTTCTTGAAGTTCTTTCACGACTTCGCTGTTATCATATTGCATGAGCAT
>QMUE01000105.1 GCA_003663535.1 Thermococci archaeon | reverse complement strand
ACTAAAAGCAGACAATGCCATAATAAGTGCAAAACTCGTATATCAAGACCCCTTAGGAAACTGGCATGAAGAGAACTTTGAAAACCTTGTTGTAGTTAACTCACTTCCACCTGCAGTGGAAACTAAGGAAGTAAAAGTTTATCCAGACCCAGAAGAATTGCCATCCTACGTAAATACAACACTTGCTAACTTAGACAATGAAAGCAAGGTTGAACTCGCCGAGGCCCTAAAGAACATAAGTGTTTCATACCTACCACCCGAAACTGGTATCAACTGGTGGCCGATCATTGCAATCCTCTTCATCTTAGTATCAGCAGTTTTGGGGTACAATTATGTGGATCTAAAGGCAAAATATGATAAAGCTCTTAAAGAACTTGGAAGGAAGAAGAGGAGACCCGGAGGAATTCCAAAGAAAGAAGAAGCCCAAATACAAAAAGTCGAAGAGACAGAAACTACTGAAACCAAAGAAGGACAACAACTTTGATCATTTTCTTAACTTTTATATACTCTCTTTTCTTTTGCTTTTCTTGGGATGAAAAATGTTCAAGTATAAACAGGTCATGATAGTTAGGAGTGATTTAAAACTTAGTAAGGGAAAACTGGCTGTCCAAGTAGCTCATGGTGCAGTGACAGCAGCATTTAGAGCATACAATGAAAAACCTGAATGGTTTAAAGCATGGTTCAATGAAGGCCAGAAAAAGGTTGTAGTTAAAGTGGAGGGTGAACGTGAGTTATTTGAATTAAAAACTGAGGCAGAGAAACTTGGGCTTCCCACTTCACTTATAAGAGATGCCGGGTTGACAGAAATTCCACTAGGCACAATAACATGCTTAGCCATAGGCCCGGGACCAGATGAGATCGTGGATAAAATCACTGGAAATCTAAAGCTTGTGTGAGTGGGGGAAATGGATTATAAAGAGTTTTTCGCGAATTTCAAATACTTAAGCTCATCTCCTGGAATAGATGGGAAAATCAAGTGTCAAGCAGAGGATTTTATTGTTAAAGAGGTTATTCCGAAGAGCATGTTTAAAGGGAACCAATGTTTGATATATCGTATGAAAAAACAGAACTGGGAAACAATGGCAGCAATAAAAGAGATTGCTAAGCGCATAGGAATTGATTACAAGAACATTGGATTTGCTGGGACTAAGGATAGACACGCTGTGACTTATCAGTATATAAGTATATGCTCTGAGAACTTGGAGAGTCTAAAAGAAAGTATTGCATCTTTAAATATTCGGGACATTTCTCTAAAATTTGTGGGTCATGGTAGGCCCCTAAAACTTGGCATGCTCATTGGAAATCATTTTCAAATCACCGTAAGGGACCTTAAGAATCCAGAAAGGGCCTTAGAAGAAACTAGAAAGATCTTAAAAGAGTTGAAACTTAAGGGCGGGTTTCCAAACTACTTTGGATATCAGCGTTTTGGTGAAAGAAGGGTTATTAATCATGAGGTTGGGAAGCTTTTACTAAAGGGGGATTTTGAAGGGGCAGCTTTGAAGTTTTTGGGTGAGTATACCGGTGACATGATGGGGGATGAGGCCCGTAAAAACTTCTTAAAAACCGGAGATGTGGAAAAAGCTTTAGAGGAATTTCCTAATTTTCTGAGATATGAGAGAGCAATGCTCTACAAGTACAGAGAGACTAAAAGTTGGAAAAAGGCCTTTGCAGTTCTTCCGAGACCCATAGTTAGGATCTTTATACACTCTTATCAGTCTTATCTCTTTAATAAGGTTCTTTCTAGAAGAATTGAAGAGGGTTTGCCTTTTAACGAAGCCCTTCCGGGAGATATAGTCTGTCAAGTGAAAAAAGGCCTTCCGATCAGAAGCAAGACCTTCAAGGTAACAGAAGGCTCTTTGAGATTCGTTAATGAGAGGATTAAAAGAGGAGAAGCCATGGTTACTGGCCCAATTTTTGGTTTTGCCTCAAGGTTAGCTGATGGCCCAATGGGGAAAATAGAAAGAGGAATTCTAAATGAAGAAGGAATCAATCTGGATGAATTTAAAATGAAGCGGTTGTCGATTTTGGCAGAAGCTGGGGGTAGAAGAGAGCTTCTGATTAAACCGAAAGAGTTTAAGTATAAAGCGTTTGAAAAAGGTTTGGTATTTAGGTTTTTCCTTCCAAAAGGGGTTTATGCCACAAGCGTTATGAGGGAGATAATGAAAGACCGTTAAGGTGAACGCGTATGATTAAAGCAATTTCAATAGACATTGATGGCACGATAACATATCCAAATAGAAGACTGCATGAGAAGGCAGTGGAAGCTATAAGATTAGCAGAGAGCCTTGGCATTCCTGTCATGCTTGTTACTGGAAACAGCGCGTGCTTTGCTTATGCTGCTAGTATTTTGATAGGCACTAGTGGACCATTCATTGCTGAGGATGGGGGAGTTATAGGGGATAGAAGCAATAATCGTGTCTTTATGGGTGATATGGGGGATTCAATGATTTTGTGGAGTGAGCTAAAAAAACGTTATCCCAATGCAGAGATGAGTGATACAATGAAATATGGGGAAAGACGAGCAGGCCTTGTAATAAAAAGAACAGTGCCTGTAGAGGCTGTTAAGGCCATAATTGAAGAATTAAATCTTGATTTGATTGCTGTGGATAGTGGGTATGCAATCCATGTAAAACAGCCACATGTTAACAAAGGTGAGGGAATAAAGAAGGCATGTCAGGAACTTGGAATATTCCCTAAACAAGTTGCTCATATTGGGGATGGAGAAAATGATCTTGATGCTTTTAAAGTGGTGGGATATAGAGTTGCAGTGGCCCAAGCCCCTGAAATTTTAAAGAGAGAAGCAGACTACGTTACAAGCAAACCCTATGGAGAAGGGGGAGCCGAGGGAGTTATTCATATTTTAAAAAATTTTGGTTACCTGAAAATCTAATCAAAGTAATATTTGGTTAAGAGTTCTTTGAATTTCTCTGCACTTTTTTTAACATCTTCTGCGAAAATGATTGCCCTAGAGACATTTACCATGACATCTTTGCCTTTTAAACTTCTAAGAATCTCTGGGTTTCCACCTTGAGCTCCGATTCCGGGAATCAACCATGGGAGATTCCCACTTTTATCAGATATCTCTCCTATAAACTCCTCTTTTGTGGCCCCAACTACAATACCAACTTTTTTAGGGTATGCGAGTTCAAGTTCCTTCGAAAGTTCAAGAACCCGAGAATATACTGGCACTTCAATTTCATCAGCTGATTTGTTGCTTGTTAAAAGAAGAATGAAAGCATGTCCTTTTTCTAAAAAGGGAATTATAGCATCTCTACCCATGTAGGGATTAACAGTTACAGAGTCTACTTTTAGTTTCTCAAAATATGCTTCTGCATAGGCCTTTGCAGTGTTCCCTATGTCTCCTCTTTTGGCGTCTAAGATTATGGGCACATTAGTGCTTTGTTTTATCAGTTCTATGGTTTCTTCCATGACTTTGTATCCCTTCCATCCAAGTTTCTCATAAAATGCAATGTTGATCTTATAGGCACAAACAAGATCTGCAGTTTCATGCACAATATGTTCATTGAACTCCAAAATACCCTTGAATCTCTTGGGAATCTTATCTATATCACTATCTAGTCCCACCACTAGGATTGAGTTGTTTTTTTCTCGGGCTTTTCTATATTTATTAATGAACATTGAGGCCACCTTTATGTGCTACCCCGATGATCTTATTAAAACTTTCAATTTTTTTACGCTCAAGAAATGCTTCAATCCCCTCTATGATCCTGACAGGAGCTTCTGGGTCAACCATAACTGCTGTACCCAGCCCTAGAAGTGATGCGCCGGCCATAGCATGCTCGATGGCATCTTGCCAGTTCATGATACCGCCAATTCCTATTATTGGAACATCTAAAGCCTCTCTGGTTTTGAAAACTTTTGCAAGGGTTATGGGTTTTATTGCAGGCCCGCCAAGGCCTCCCGTTTTGAGCTTGAGTACAGGCAATCCAGTTTCAACGTCTATTCTCATGGCTTGGATCCCGTTTCCTATAGCTAGGCCATCTGCACCAGCATCTACTGCGGTTTTTGCTATCTCTACTATATCTGTCACGTCTGGTGCCAATTTTGCAATTATTGGTTTGTTTGTCAATTTTCTTGCAATTTTCACGACTTTCTGCGTGAGTTCTGCATCCTCTACCCACCTTCGTTTTCCTTTAACATTAGGACATGAGAGGTTGAGCTCAATGATCTTGATTTCCTTTATTTTATCCATTTCTTCTCCTAAAATCTCCCATTCATCCATACTAAACCCTGCAATACTTCCAATTTTGATGGTTTTGAGTTCCTTAAGGCGTGGGGCAATTTCCTCTACAAATCCTTCTATTCCGGGGTTTTGAAGTCCGATAGAGTTAATAACTCCCCCATGTGAATCTACCAGCCTTGGAGGGGGATTTCCTTCTCTTGGTTTGAGAGTAACTGTTTTCAAAGTTATTGCACCAACATTTGAAAAGTCAAGATAGGGCATGAGTTCAAAACCAAATCCAACAGGTCCAGAAGCTAGTATTATTGGATTTCTGAACTTTATTCCAAATACATCGACGCTTAAATCCACTCCCATATTATCTCCTCCTTTCTGAATAGTGGCCCATTTTTACAGACAAGCTTCACGCCTTTTTTGGTCTTTACAGCACAGCTTTTACAAGTACCTATTCCACATCCCATCATAGCCTCAAGCGATACATAGGAAGTTGCAGGCAGATTCTTTAACATCGGCACTGGCCCACATGCTAAAATTCCGATTTCTTCTGAATATACATCTTCTAAAACATCTAACACTGTTTTTCCACTTTCCTCTTCGATGACTAGACTCCTCTGTTCTTTTTCAGTAAACAGTTCCCGTATATAACTTCCTTTAAATCCATAGAACTTTTCATAAACCATGGCCGGATGAAGTTCGGAGAAAAAGTTTAATGGGGCTATCCCACTTCCACCCCCAACAAGTATATATTGTTTTTCACCATCTATTAAGTCAACGTAGGGATTTCCGTGGGGGCCTCTTATGTAGAACATCTCCCCAATTGGGCTTGAGAAGATTTTACCTGTTAATCTTCCCACTCGTTTTATAAATAATGTGAGTTCTCTGTTCTTGTAGGAGTAGATAGAAAATGGTTTCGCTAAAACTGGTTCATCTGAGGCTTTAAGCATCACAAATTGACCAGCCTCGGGATTTTCTAGGTCTCCATAAAGTTTGAACGTGAAAAGCCCATAATCCTTGGATATCTTTTTCTCCTTTAGTTCAGCTTCAATCAACATTATCACCTCTGTATACTATTTTGCCATTTTTAATAGTTAATTCAACAACTCCTGGGAGAGTTCTGTTTAAAAATGGAGTGTTTTTTCCTTTAGAGAGGAGGCTCTTCTCAGTAACTTTCCATCTTTTGTTGGGGTCAACTATTACAATGTCCCCAACATAGCCTGGGGCAAAATCGCCTCGAAGGCCTAAATTAAAAATTTGTGCAGGCTTCCAAGTGACTTTCTCCAGAAGGGATACGAATGGTATTTCATACATATCTGCTATAAGAAATAGCGATGATAGAAGGGTTTCAATCCCACTTATCCCAAATGGAGCGCTCTCTATATCTGTAGACTTCTCTTCTTTTGAATAAGGCGCGTGATCTGTAACTATTATGTCTATTGTACCGTCTATGAGTCCTTTAACTAAGGCTTCTTGGTCTTCTTGTGTTGGCAGTGGAGGATTAACTTTTTTGAAAGGAGAGCGATCCTTTAAATCTTCATCAGTAAAGAGTAGGT
>QMUE01000104.1 GCA_003663535.1 Thermococci archaeon | reverse complement strand
GTACGTTAACCCATACGCATTTATATTATGAGGCCCTAATTCTCTTGGTGTTGTCATGGGGTTGAGAGAGTGGATCCTAGGACCTTACGCCAAGGACCTTGAAGAATTGAAGAGTGAGGTTAAAACCTTAACCAAGGATTACCAGGATATGCTCAAGGAACTCCTCAAAATCCAAAAATCCTTAGAAGATAAGGCCGATAAAAAACCATGGAGAGGGAGTTGGAAAGTTTATCCAAACTGGTCATGATTGTCTATGATAAACTGAAAGAGCTTGAAGCTTATTCCGAATATTCCACCGTGGAAAAGTTAGAATCAAAAGATAAGGAGCTTTTTAGTTTTGGACTTTTTTAAGAGAGGGTTGCAATTCTCCAAGTGAACCTCTTTCTAAGCTGGAAATCTCTTCTAGAGAGTTATATGAGATTCTTAAATATCTTGAGGAAAAAAGAAAGATTGGAAAGTTCCGAAAAGGTCGTAAAGTCCATTATTACATAATCGAGGAAGGTTACCCTTTGATTTAAACTTTCCATCCTGGAAAGTTGGTATCATGTCAAAAACCTTTGAAAGATATTTTTGGCAATTGAGTGATATAGAAGCCCTAAGGTTTTCGCTCTCAATCTAAAAAGCCTTGAGAATTCCTCGACAAGCCTCTCCACAGTTAAGGTATTTGCATCACATAATCAGGGTTGCACAATGGGAAGAGGCAATATCATAAAATCTTTTATGACCGAATCGGAATGAAAAACCAAGGTCTCAACCCCAATTTGAAATAATTATGATAAGCTGTGTCGGTAAAATGGTCACCAACCAAGTCAAAAATTTCGCGAGAGGATATCAATTGAAACATTGCCGGCAAGGGTTATAGTCTTCCCGTTGAGGCCGTCGAGGCTTTCGTTGATGGGGATGGCCTTTCCGTTTACCCTGATGGTTTTAGAGTAGAACGAATAGAACTTTTTTCTTGTCTTGCCAAAATTTAAACAAGGCTTTTGTTTTGCCTAAAAAAGCTAAAATGATAAATTCCAAACTATAAATCCCAGCAAAAAAAGAAGAAATTAATTAAAATTTTCAAAATCCATTTTTGTGGTTATTGAGTTCAATCCCCTCTTCTTTTCCATCGTGGAACTCCTTTATCTCAAAAACTTTTAATGGGACTTTTTTTAAGGCTTTTCCAACAACGGCTTTTGCTATTCTCTCAGCATGCTCCAAACTCTGGGCATTGAACACTTTAAGGGTAAGATAGATTCCTACAAGACCCACATTTCCAATAACAAAAGCACTTTCAAATGGTGAACCACAAACTGGGCACTGGGAATATCCTATTTCCACCCTTACAAAGTCCAGTTTTTCCTTATTTAATGCCTTTGCAACTTTTGAAACGGCAACGTTTATTGCATCGTCTGCACTTTCAACCTCTCTCACTATTATTGGGGCCTCAAGGACAACGATATAGTCTCCCATTTTCCTCACCCGAATGCAAACAGTCTGTCATCTTCTCCTTTAAACACTCCAAGTCTTACTCCGGCGTCAATAAATCCATGGGCATAGTTTAAAGCTGCAAATGCTGTGATATAATCTCCTTTTTTGTAGTAGTATTCAGCGTCGCTATAGTAGCTTTTTGCCATAGTTAAAAAGTCTTGTGCTACAGAAAAGAGAAGGCTTTTTTCATGTACTGCAATTTCTAGCCTCTCAAGAGCTTGTTTTGTGATTTCAAAGTACTTCTTAAGTTTTTCTTCGGTGATCCCCCTCTCCACCGGTCTCGCCTCGGTTGGAAATATTTTGGAATCCTTATAAATCTTAGCTTTTCCATTTAAAAATCCCACTTATTTGAAAGGGTAAGGGCTGAGTTAAACCCCTGTTCTTAAGCGAAAGGTTTATATTTGGACTTCTACTTTAATGGTTTGGGCGGGCCCGTGGTCTAGACTGGTCATGACGCCACCCTTACGAGGTGGAGGTCCGGGGTTCGAAGCCCCGCGGGCCCACCAGAAACCGAGCAAGTTTTTCATGAGTGTCACTTCTTTGGCGTTCTTTCCCATCTGTCTTGTATACGGCTTATATTTCTCGGGATTTTCACTTTCTTCTATTTCCATTTCATGGGAACTTCTAACACATTCCAAAAGGGTGTTTATAGCATCTGGGCCTATTCCTTCTATCTTCCCTTGAAATTCCTTAATTTTATCATCTGGGATATTATACCTTCTCCCGACATTTGCAATCCACGCTATTACTTTTTCTTTGACGTCACTCTTGGTAGATTCTTTTACTATCTAGAATATCTTACCCATAAGCTCGCTATGAACTCTCCTTTTCGGCTTCATCTTCAAATGTATCCTCCGGAATAAGCTCCATAAGGTTGTTTACTATCCATTTACAATTCTTTTTTTAGCACCTCGGTTGGATTTCTGTTTCAGTACAGTATAATCATGAGATTCTAGTTCTTTCTCCAAGTCTCATGTCTGATCTGGTTCTTGAAGCTTCTTCAAAAATGAGTGTCTAATATTCTTTGAGTTGCTCTTGTATCTCCTCTCTGTCCAATTCACCATAATCTTTTTTAAGTCGATCTTTTTTGTCTTCTATTGGAGCTTCCCCCACTTTATTCCCCGATAACTGGTAACTATATTTGGTACTAAAAAGGATTTCTTCCTATCCTAAACAAAATTATGTCCAAAAGCAAACACAAAACAAGTTCTTAAAGGTCCTATGGCGAGTACGCTAGATAATGCGGAAGATAAACGTTAAGAAGATGTATACCGACGTCCAGCTGTGTGAAACAAAATGATAGTTATTGTTATAGACGTCTGAGTAGGAGAACTACTATAGTGAAGCCTGCTATTAATGTGATTACAACATAGCTTATTGCTGTGGTTGTATCGGTTTTCTCGACTGTAGTTGTCACGTATTCTGTTGTTGAGACGGGCACCGTCTTTGTTTTGGCAATAGTTTCAGTTTCTCTTGATGTGGTTGTCACAGTTATGGGTGTTGTTATGGTTTCTGTGACTGTTTGGGCCCCCATAATGGTTAATGAACCCCTCAGCCAAGCTATATTAACCTCATACATGCCTGGGTCTTCACTAACCCACTCAAAAGTAACAGTTGTAGATTTCCTTGGTTCTAACATAACCTTCTTTGCATCTACGGTTACGTTATCTATCCTAAGCTTAACAGTATATGACCCCGGTGCTTCACCAACGTTTGTTACGTTAACTGTAATTTTGATGGGCTCTCTTGGCTGAACCTTGTTTGGACTTATAGTTAAGTTGCTCAGCCAAAAAGATGGCTTATACTCAACCGTATATGTACCCTCTAGTATTTCCTCTATAATTAACTCATCGATCATAATCTCGCATTCCTCGGCATGAAAACAAACGCCGCCTTCAGGAAGCGGAGCAGGGTCAATGTAATCCAGAACCACTTTATCGTCAACAAAGAGTTGAAAGGCATCGTCTATAGCAATAATAGTGAAGACGTACCACTTATCATACTCGACAAGCGGGGTTACTTCCTTAACTAACACTCCCTTCGGTGGTGGCTCATGTCTTATTAGACTAATGTGTGTCATTGGATCGATGCGGATCTCGTACCACCCGACTTTGGAGTCACGGAATCCAACGCCCAGACTTCCGTTCAGGATCTTGATTTTAAATTTGAAGACCAAATTTTTTTGGAAAAGATCCTCTGTCGAAACACATCCTTCTTTTAGCCTAAGAACTCCATTGACAACTTCAAAGTTATAGCCTCCTAATCCGTGTACAGTATTATTTTCAAAATCCTCCTCAAGGATGATCCTCGTTTTATTAACGATAATCTTAGGTGGAGTATATTCTCTCGCTGGGAGCACATCTTCATAACTTCTCGGAATCGTTGAAGCGGTATAATATTGCTTAATGATTTTATTAGGAGAAATGTATTCCCACCTTCCGGGAACAAGCTCGTGTGTACCTTCGGCCCACAGCCAAGGAAAGAATCCATCAATTATACCAGCACATTCTTCAAAAACTACCTGATAAAGACGCTGAATAACATCATTTCCAGTTAAAGATTCATTCTGCCAAAAAGCTTCTTCTCCCAAATGAGGATAGCCGAACTCCTCAAAAACGATGCCTTTGAGACCATATTTCTCTTTAAGCTCGTATGCTTTCAATGCAAACCTGTTAATGTATGTAGCCCACTCCTCGAAGGTATCTATTCCGTTACCATATAGATCTAAGCCCAGATAATCCCATCCACTCATGTTTTTTGGCAATTCCTCCGCTGGAATAGCAATTTTATTCTTCTCGTCCCAGATATACAACTGGAAAGCCCCTCGCACGAGGTTACCATGATATATTCTACGCAATTTAGGTAGAATTTCCTCGTCCCACTCCAGCGCTTTTTCGTTGCCGACGAACATCTGTAGCTCCTTTCTGGGGGCGAACATTTCAACACCATTCTCCTCAGCTATCCTTGCCCACTTTAAGGCTATTTGCGTGGCCTGATTCAGAAAGGCGTCTACGTCTAGTCTGAGCCCTCTACTATACTCATGATGAGCTCCTAGGCGCTCATGGTAAGTCATGAGATAGACTTTGAGACCATTCTTATGGAGATATTGTATTAAAGAGATCATCAGCTCCTCAGTCTTCTTTGATTCTTCAAGTAAATCCTCTATCGATGAAAAGTCATTAGGATTTGGAACAGGGCGATGAAAATCTATTAGTTTACCGTCCTCAGTGACAAGCACCCAAAGAACAATTTCTACCCAATTGGCTCCCATCTCTTTAGCCTTTTGAACAAGCTTTGAACGTGACCAGACTTCTCCGTCTATACATAATTCTCCCGTGCCATGTATCCCTTTAACAGTCACTCCTCTGATAGGTATTGCTCGACTTTCAGGTGTTTCTGGATCTTTAATAACGGAGCTTACTGGAGGATTCAACGACGTTTCTTCAACGCGATAAAGTCCACCCACTTGCTGGACCTGTAATTGACCATAAACCGGCGGAATAACAGAATAATTAATCCCAGCAATTAACAGGATGAGCAACCCTATGAGGAATTTTCTCCTCAATTCTAATCCTCCAATACTTATACCTACAAGGATACATAGACACATAATATAAACAATTAAGATATATAAGTATTATTTCTAACAGCGAATCGATATAAGTCCACCTTTATCGTAATACTTAGCTACAATAACAAACATTCTAGGTGAATTAACTAAAAGTTAACTCACCACATTATTAGGAGACGATATCCAAAAGAAACCTCGGGGATAATATTCTAAGAAGTCAAAACTGTAAAATACAAAAGAAAGAAAAACATTTGGGAAGACATTCAGCCTTGATAGACTATTTCAATAGTGTCTGCTGTGTTCTCCTCTTCCAATTGACATTGATGAATCAGTTCTTGTTTTGATGAATTCGAGGTTTCTGTGGGTCTTTTCCAGACTTGAAAAAGACTTGTTTACAATGAATTCAACACTAGGGTCATCAACTAGCTGGACAAGTTTTCAAAAAGCCTTTGTACGACGACCCACAACTATAATTGACTAAATACTCTCCCTAACAAGCGCATCAGGTAGGTCTCTTCTCCTCCTCTGGGAACTTCCACTTTTCACTTATCTTTGTTACCTGTTTGACAACTTCCCGCTCTTCTTTGCCCTTTTCAAGGAGCTTCTCGAGGAAAGAAATCAGATCGTCATAAGTACTCCTCTCAATGGGAAACGGGACTTTATCCTTTCCACCAACAGCATAGGCAAATTTGAACGGATCAGGGGGATGGGTAACCGGGTCT
>QMUE01000103.1 GCA_003663535.1 Thermococci archaeon | reverse complement strand
ACTCTTACTTTGTTTTTTGAAAGCCTCGACATTCATAGTAGGAAGGAGTTAGTTGGACAAAATATCCAATAAATTTATATATCTCCATCACAATTATTGTTGGACAAAATATCCAGGTGGAAATCATGAAGAGGCTAGGAACCATAGCATTCTTGCTTGTAGTTGTGATCATTGCTGGATGTGTAGGTCAATCTCCAACTACAACACAACTCGAAGGGAATTCCACTTTAAAAGAAGAGCAAACAAACACTTACATTGAAAGATACTCACTCACAGTGAAAGACTTTGCAGGCAGAGAAGTAAGTATAGAAAGTGAACCAATGCATATTGTTTCCCTCGCCCCAAGCATTACTGAAACGCTTTATTTCATCGAAGCACTTGATAAAGTTGTCGGAATAACAAAATGGGACAACTATCCAAATAATGTACAGGAAGGAAGGACAATTGTAGGAGATATGGAGCCGAACATTGAAATAATTGCCTCTCTAAAGCCAGATCTTATAATTGGACTCAAATATCATTTCAAGTATATAGATCAGCTGAAGAAGATAGCCCCTGTTATTATAGTAGAGCCCCAGAGTGTAGAAGAGATCTATGAAGCAGTTGAACTCTTGGGAAATGTTACTAACAAAGAGGATCAGGCCCAAAAAGCAATAATAGAGATGGAAGAAAAGATAAACAGCATTCAGGAAAAAGTGAAGAACAAAGAGAAGCCCAGAGTATTATACATCGTCTGGTGGGACCCACTAATCACCACAGGTAATGGAACATTCATTGGTGAGCTTATAACTCTTGGTGGAGGAGAGAATATATTTGCTGATACTCAAGGATGGCCCCAAGTTAGTGTTGAGGAAGTCATTGCAAGAAATCCCGAGATAATAATACTCCCTCCAAGTGCAGGTATAACAGCAAATGAACTATGTGACAGCCCTCTCGCCAACACAGATGCAGTGAAAAATGGAAGAGTTTACACCCTAAGCAGTGATGACATTGTTGCAAGACAAAGCCCAAGAGTAGTAGAGGGATTGGAAGAAATTGCAAGATTTTTACACCCAGATGCATTTAATATTGAAGCTCAGCCATTGGTCTGTGAAGCCACTTCCAGCTAGTTTTGTCATTTATTTTTTAATTTCTCCGGAACGTTTAAAAATTGGCGCAATTATCACATACTCGGTGGGAATATGGAAAGAAAGAGATTTTATAGATTATTGCTTCCAGTTGTTATAGTACTGGGTTTTCTATATACTTTGGGCCTTGTTGGCGTTGTACCATTCACAGTTAGCTACTACATCACGATTGTCTTTATAATCCTCTTTCTATTCCTTCGGTGGGAAGCGAGATTTGGAAGAAACTAAAGTTCTCCCATTAGTTTCAGTTCTTCGTATTCCTCTTTTACCTTTTGAAGGTCTTGTTCCTCTATATATGGAATTACCGCACCACAGTCAACACAGAGCCAGGGATATGCTTTTATGGTTCCGCTAATTGCTCCTTTGAATCCCTTCTTCCATGGAGCCTTCCAGAAGTATAGGGCATAACCTTCTTGGGGGCTTTTTCCTTTTATCATTGTTCCCCCGCAAAAAGGACACTTTTTGACCTCCATAATACCACCAAAATTATAAACCCGTTAATCCTTTTATCGATTATGCTGCTTAGGTTTGGTTCTTTAAGAAAGATTGGAGAGATTTACATAAATCCCAAAAACTTCAAAGTCATGCCTCTTATCTTGCGGGACTGGAGAGACCTTTTGGCATTAGACGAAGACACCTATGGTGTCTATGCTAAGACCATTTACAACCCCAATGAAAGGTTTTTAGTAAAAAATGAAGAAGATGAGCGCAGGGCTCTCCAGCTCGCAAAGCTTTACAATGAATTCCTTAAGAACCCTACAAAATTCTGCTACGAGGAGTACTATGAATATCAAATTAAAATTAAGGCCTTTAAAGGATTGCCCTTTGCAAATGGGTGGGTAGGCTCTAAGGTAGTTCTAGTGGGTGAAGCCCCGGGTAGAAAGGGGTGTGGTTTAACGGGAATATGCTTTTATAGAGATGCTTCGGGGATACTGCTCAGAAAAGCCCTTTTCTCCCTTGATATAAACCCCGACTTTGTGTACATTACTAATGCTGTGAAGTGCAATCCACCAGAGAACAAGCTGAAGGGCTTTGGTGAAAGAGAGTTAAGTCTCTTAGTGAGAGAGCTTGAGATTCTCAAGCCTGAAGCAATTTTTGCTGTTGGTAGGACTGCACATAAAGCCCTAGAGAAGTTGGGCTTTGACTCCATATACCTCAGACATCCGGCGTGGTACGTGAGAAGAGGCTTAAGAGAGCCAAATAAAGAGATGCTTGAGGAGTATAAACGGGTAAGGGAGGCTTTTATCTCAATTAACGGTGAGGCATGTTGAGGTGTGCATAGGGTACTTCAAACCTCTTACAGGCCCACTTTAGAGGTTTTCAATTTCCTTCAGCCTTTCAAGCTCGTTTCTCATTATCATCTCAGCCACGAATGAGTAGATGCCAATAAGCGTTAGGGTTTCAGACGTGGACTTTTTAGCGTAGAGCTCGCCTATCCTAGAGTTGGGCTTTTTCTAGGGCCTTCTTCTTGGCCTTCCCGTATATATTCTTTGATTCTTTTTTCCTCTTCCCACCGAATATGAACATCCCCACCACAACGCGGATCATGAAGCCACCCTAATATATAGGCATCCAAAAAAAGAAAACCTTTCTCCTTAGAAGTCCCTCAAATCCCAGACAAGGGGTCCCTCCTCCCTCAGCTTTTCTTTCCCTTTAATACTTTTAGCCACTAAGCCATAATATCCCTCGTAATCCTCCAATCCAACGAGCTCACTCTTCCTCTTCAAATCTTTCAAAATCCCTCGAGCCTCTCTCTCGCTCAACTCCTTCCATTTCACCTCCACGAACAGGGTCTTTCCCTCTCGCTCGTTGAGAGCAACCAGATCAATCTCCTCTTCCTTATGCCACCAGCAACCGATTTTTGTGAACCTAAAAGGCAACCTCCCAACTTTATTCAGCTTAATCAAAAACTCTCTCGCGACCTTCTCAAAGACAAAGCCAAGATAGTGAGGATAGCTCTCTCTAATCTCCTCTATGTCAAATGTTCCTTCCTCAAGGGCTGAGAGATTAGGGTAGATGAAACGGAACCAGAAAGCAAGAAAATTGTCTGAGATGAAGTAGCGTCCCCTTTTCGAGCTTTCTCTCTCCTATTGGAACCCCACGCACGACGAAACCAGCCCCCATGAGATTTCTTAGATAGGGCGTTAGATCAGAGTGTCTCATTCCCGTAAAGTCCCTTATCTCCTTTGGAGTTGTCCTCCCGTTGGCTATCGCCTCAAGGATTCGTTTGTAGGTTCCTACCTCCATGAACTCGTAACGAAGGAGAAAATCCACCTCGTCCCTGAAGAAGCTCACTGGACTCAAGAGTTCTTTTTCAAGCCATTCCCAAAAAGGCAACTTTATCTGTGTTATGTAGAAGGGTATTCCATCGGTGAGCCCATAGACCTCGACGAGTTCCTCCCATCTAGTGTCCGGAAAGAACTCCCTGAGCGTGAAGAAACCCATAGGCTTTAGCTTCATTGAGCCCGTTCTCCTCCCATAGAGGGGGCTTTTGTAGCTCAGCACCTTCTCAGTCATCATACTCACAGATGAGCCGAGGATGATCAGCTTTGTCCTTGAGTTTGATAGATCGAGATCTATCACCCTCTGAAAAACAGAAAGAACACCAGGATTCTCCTTTATAAGATTTGGGAATTCATCTATCACCACAACCTTATCTTTAAGAGCGTGGAGTGTCTCCTCCCAGTTCTCGCGTGAATATTTGACTTCTGGAAAGACTCTCTCTGCGCTTTTTCTGAAATGCCTTAAATTTTCTCCCTCAACAGCAAGATAGTAAACGTGGGGAGAATCCTTAACGGCCTCAAGAACCAGCCTCGTCTTCCCCACCCTTCTCCTACCGTAGATGACTATCAGCTCAAAGCCCTTGCTCCCAAGGCGCTCCTTCAGCGAGTTTAGTTCCTCTCTTCTGTCCACGAAGCGAATCAATGATAATCATCATTATTATAATCACAATTATTATTTTTAACCTTTTCCCTGAGAGCTGGAAAGCCCCCCAAGCCCCAGATGAGGTAGGCTTCTCCCCTTAATAGAGCACCTTCTCCTCTCTCATTTAACACAACGAGTTCCAGTTTTCTTCAGGATATTGCAGGCTCTTTCACCTTTTCTATGTATAATTGAAAAGCTAAAAATGTTGAATTGACATTCTCCCTACTCAAGGAGGATGCAGTAGAAGAGAAAAAGCGAAACAAAACTAAGCTCCAAACTTCTCTGTCCTTCCCATTAAATCCATTATTATTGGCACTATGTATTTTCCTCTAACTCTACCTATTCCGCCCCGCATGCATTCCCTTTCACCAAAGCTTTCTGTGTAATCCGCTCTAACTCCTCCACCGACAATTAACAGAGGAACTGGATCGCCACTGTGGTTCTTGACTTCACACGGCGTTGAATGGTCTCCGGTAATTGCTATTACAGTATTTTCAAGGTCAATGCTCTCAACTATATAACCAATCATTTCATCCGCTCTCTCTACCATCTCCACCTTTTTCTTTGGATTGTTGTCATGGCCAGCGGCATCGGTTGGCTTAAAATGGAGAAAGATAAAGTCATAATCTTTTAAGAGCTCTACCACTGCTTTTGCTTTGGCCATGGCATCGGTATTGTACTCGCCGGTTGCTCCCTCTGGTGTGTAAACATCAAAGCCTATTGCCCTTGCAACGCCTTTGACAAGAGCCGTGGCAACTACGGCAGCTGCTTTAACTTTCCATTGCTTTGTAAACTTCATTGGTATATTTGGATATGTTCCGGCCCCTCTGATTAAGAGATAATTTGCAACAGGTTTTCCTTCTTTTTTTCTCTTCTCATTTATTTGATGGTGCTCAAGCACTTTATGTGCTTTTTCTACAAATTCTTCAAGGATTTCTACAACTTTTTTACTCTCCTCATCTCCATACTCAAATTCATGGGGTGGCTTTCCTTCTACGTGGGGATCGTTCTCTCCAACTTTGTATCCGCTGGCCATTCCTTTAAGGACAAGAACGGCTCTATGGCCTGTTGCACCTACAAAAATGAACTCCACCGGTAGCTTTACATTCTCCTGGATCGCTTTTGCAAGTTCATGGGCCTCTTCAGTACTTATTCTTCCTGCTCTTCTATCGGTTATTATTCCGTTTTCAATTGTGGCGAAATTAACTCTAAAGGCCAAATCATCCTCATCAAGATCTAAACCTACACCCAAGGCCTCAAAAAATCCCCTTCCCCTATAGGTTTGATATGGATCATACCCAAATATGGCCAAATGAGCGGTATCACTTCCAGCAGGTTTTCCAGGAGCTATAGGATCTTGCTGTCCCAAAATCCCCATCTTTGCAAGTTTATCCATGTTTGGAGTGTTTGCATACTCAAGAGCCGTTTTTCCACCAAGTTCCTCTATGGGCCTGTCTCCAAGTCCGTCGAGAATAATAAGAATTCCCTTTCTTTTCACGATCTATCACCTGGGGTGAATACTAAAAGAGAATTAAAAACTTTATGAGAAACCTTTTTAATCTCCAAGTTTTTTCCCAATTGAGGTGAAGACATGAATCACATATGGGCACCATGGCGCATCAAATACATAAGATCCCCAAAACACAACGGCTGTATATTTTGTGATTTCCCAAAAGAAAACCGTGATGAAGAGAGGTTAATACTTTACAGGGGCAAGCACGCATTT
>QMUE01000102.1 GCA_003663535.1 Thermococci archaeon | reverse complement strand
TCAATCTTGGCAGAGGGATATTCCTGCTGCTCGCTGAGAATCCTCTCCCTTGTCTTTGGAGCGGCTACTCTTCTAATCAATTTTCCTCCGTGGGGTTTAGAAACCATGATAATCACCTAAAAAAGTTTTAGAGAATCAGTCGAGATACCCCAAAGCACGGAGTCTCTCTTTAACCTTCTCCTCTTCCTCTTCGCTGAAGACCTCTTCCTTCTCTTCTTCCTCAAGGCTTGCAAGAACCTCCCTCAAAACGTAGGTAACGTAATCCGAAACTGAAGTAAACCCAGTGCCCTCAATTCTTTTCTTTATCTTCTCGTAGAGGGGCTTTGGTATAGAAACTGTCGTATATTTTCTCTCCTCATCTCCCATTACAAACACCCCCAGCTTAACTTTGTTTAATTAAGTTTAATTAAACTTATAAACATTTTCTCTAGGTGAACTACCCCACCCTAAAGAGTGAGGCTTCGTGAGAGTTCATCTGGCATCCCGTTACCGGTAACCTCACTCTCACAGGCCGGTTCACACGGCCACTACCGGCTATCCCCCTAACGGGAGAATCGGGGGCTACTTTCCGCAAAATGTTTAAAGCACCGTTCACATCAGCATTAATCAAAACTCCAGTGGAGGATTGGTAAAGCCCCCTCTTGACTCTCTTGCCCCAATACTCCTCCTTCTTCACCAATGGTTCTAAAGCCAGAGCATCAGCCTTGCTAGTGTACGCTTCATCAACTTCAATGAAGTTAATCCCGTAACACTCGCACTTTGCCTTCAACTTTTGCTTGAAAAGGCCGTAGGGAATGTACTGGAAGTTCTGATTGTTTACCTTGCCCAGGGAAGCCCTTTGCTTCGCCTCCTCCAACTCTCCGATCACAATGCTTCCAATTTTATTCTCCAAACAGTATTTGATGATGTAGTTCACGGCTTGGTTCATAAAATTATTCATTACATTCTCCCTCTTCCTCAAAAGCAAAGCTATCTTTTTTCCAAACTTTACTCCCTGCCTGTCATATTGGCTTTGGAGTTTAGCTTTTTCCTTATTCCACCACCGGTTAAAACTCTTCAACCACCGGCCTTCAATGATGAAGGCCGTCCCGGTGGTGGAGACACAAGTGGCGAAATTGTCCACGCCCAAATCAATAGCCAAGTACTTTGAGTAATTCAACTCCTTCTTTTCCGGCTGCACTTCATACACGTATTCAACCTCAAACCAAAGGGCATTATACTTTGGTAAAATGCGGACTTCCTTTATCCTGTGCCCTTTAACATTCTCTGGGAGGGGGATTTCAAGGTGCATTACCCCGTACTTCTTGGCGAAGTTCTTGCCAAGAGTGAGGATGATTCCATCCTCTTTCAACCTGAAGGATTGGTACGGGAAGATTAGGACAAAGTGACCATCTTTTGGCAGGAACTTTGGCGGGTGGATCGGCCTATTGTAATTGCCTTTCTTTCTCTCCCTCAAGAGCCTGAAGAATGAGCGATAGTTTCTTTCCACGATCTTCATGGTTTGTTGGGCCACTTGACTTGGCAGGAGTTTGTAGGGTTCACTGTCTTTAACCAAGTGATAGGCTTTAACGAAAGGTAGGAACGAGCCGTTCAACTCGTAATATTGTCTCGTCACGTATAGGGTGAGGTTGTAGAGATCCTTAGAGAGGTGAGAAAGTATGCGAAGGATTTTATAAGTCTTCTTGTCCACTCGCAAGTGATTCTTCTGAGTGAGGTACATGGAAATCACTCATTACTATGCAACAGAGTAAAGATTATTTAAACTTTTGGGCTTTCATCCCCTCCCTTTCGGAAGGGGTCTTCCAGGAGGATAAAATGTTGATCATAAAACCTCTACCAGGGTATAGATTCCCAGCAAAAGGGCCACCAGACCAACGACTTTCTCAGCATAATTCTTTTCAGCGATTGTTTTTGTGAGATAAGGCCCAAGAAAAGACGCCATTAAGGCCGGGATGCTTACTATCGCAAAAATTGGCGAAAAGTGCAACGCTCCAAATGCCGCAAAGGTTAAAAGTCCAAAAACAACCACGGGTATCTCCGCTATATCCCCTATCGCTATTGATGGCCTGGGATCATGGTTAAGAACTATCTGGCCGGAGACAACAACCGGACCAAACCCCCCACCCATGAAACCCTTGTTGAAGCCTCCCAAACTTGAAATCAGCATGAGTCTTTTAGGGGTTTTTCTAAGTTTTATCCCAAGGAGCATCATAATCCCCAAAAGAGTTACTAATACTCCAATGTAGGTCTTTGTAACTGTTTTAGGCAGGTTTATGTTTGAAAACGCACCCAAGACTACAAATATTGTTGCTGGAACTGCCACAGTCAATGCAGTTTTTATATCCTTTCTTGTGAAATTTTTGACCTTGGTATGCGTTATGCCTCCAACTACATCAACGATAAGCTGAGACAACAGCACCGTGGGAACCACAACCTCGGGTGAATAACCAGTTATAAGAAGTGCCGGAGTTAGAATCGTCCCATAGCACATCCCGAGTCCGGTATCTATAACGGCTGCAAAAAATGCTGCCAAGGCAATGACAACCATGTCTAGCATGGCATATCACCTCCAAGATGCCTCTTATCCCTTTGGTTTCTTAATTTCTTCAAAACTGGCAGAGATTTCTTGAATTCTTTTCTTTAACCCCGTACAAGGTAGTTCAGATACAGAGATAATTGCATTTTTCATTTCAAACACCCTTGGGTTTAATGATATGTAATTACATTTAATTAAATCTCATTAAAGGTTATAAATGTTTCGATTGATAATAGGAAGCATACCGAGTTAGAAATAGGGGGGAGTTAGGATAATTCACTTTTTCTTCTGAAAGCCTCGCTCTTTAGAGCAGAAAGGAGGTCGATTACATCGCTCATGGCGTCCACGTTTTAATTATAAGGGCTTTGTGATGGCATTATGATGGCTTTGAGGCCTCTAGGAATCTCAAATACTGAGATAACAGATATTAACCAAGCATCAAAGCATGCAAGGAACAGATAAACTGGAATCATTAAAGGATCAGTTGAAAAACCATCTCTTGATAGAGTCACAACGTTTTTTATTTTCCCAATTCTAACCCTCGAAGGCTTGGCATTCCTTCTCCACTTAACTCCAAAGCTAATGCCACCTTTTGTTACCACATCAACTTCACCCCCACTCCTCCAGTAGCCAACCTCATACTTTCTGGCCAAGTGCGACGCAACAACACTTTCAACAATCTTATCCCCACCCGGGCCTTCAATCAAACACCAGCGCGAAAAAAGACCAAGGCTGAAGAGTAGTAGTTCAAGCCATACCTTGACTCAAAGAATAGTTCCTCCCAGATTAATTATAAGTTTAGGTAAACCTTAACAGGTTAGGTAAACCTTAAATAGAATAACACCAAACAGAAAATTGATGTTACCTCTTAGTATGGAGTGATAAGAATGGCTGAAAAAAGGCAACTTAGAAAAGAATTAGGAGTTTTAGACGCCACTTCTATAGTGGCAGGGATTGTAATAGGAGCCGGGCTTTTTATTATAACAGGAGTTGCAGCCAAATATGCTGGAGCCTTAGTATGGGTCTCTTATCTGATCGGAGCAGTCCCAGTAATCCTAATTGGAATTACAACAGCCTCTTTATCGACCTTTTATCCAGTAGAGGGGGGAAGCTATGTCTATCCATCAAGGATTATTCATCCTGTTTTAGGTTTCTTAACTGGATGGGCAATGTGGCTTGCAATAATTGGACCCGTTGCTATAACAGCCCAAGCATTTGTAAATTACCTAAACGCACTCCCCGGAGTTAGCTGGAGAATGTCCATAGTTGCAGGGGCCGTGTTGATAACCATATTGTTTTTCGTGATCAATTACCTAGGAGTAAAAGTAGTAGCAAAAGTCCAAAATGCGCTATTTCTGTTTTTAGTAGTTGGAACCCTCGCATTCAGCTTATGGGGCCTTCCCCACATCCATGTTTCCTATTTAAAGCTGGGATCTCCCATGGGATTTGGAGGGGTGTTAAAAGCAGCGTCTCTACTTATATTTGCATATTCTGGGATTACCATTGCCACGGACATTGGAGAAGAAGTTAAAGCTCCTTCGGTATTGCCTAAGGCCGTATTATTAGGCACATTAATACCCATAGTCCTGTATGTGTTCTCAAGCTTTGTGTGCGTAGGGGTGCTCCCCTGGGATGAATTTGCAAGTGCAGAAGCCCCTTATGCCAGTGCAGCCTCTACGTTCATGGGTTCTTTTGGTATTCTATTTATAATCCTAGTAGCGTGGGCAGCAATTCTCACTTCACATAATGGAGAGCAAGCGACCGCTGCAAGAGTAGCATTTTCACTTTCCAGGGATAAAATAGTCCCAGGTCTACATAAGATAAACAAATATGGGATACCTCACATTGCCCTAATAATTGGCGATTTAATAGCTATCTTCCTGATAGTAACAGGAACAATCGAATTGGTGGCAGAAATTGTAGTTGCAGCATTTTTATTTGAGTGGATAATGTTCCACCTTTGCGTATTCTTCCTTCCAAAGAAGCACCCAGATATGTATAAGAAAACTGAGTTCTTTAAACTAGAAGGCTGGAAACTAATATTCCCCGCAGGTGGTTTGATAATTTCCATCTACTTCTTATTCCTGCAAGGCGCCAAAGCTCTCATGTACTTTGGAGTATGGTTAGCAATAGGTCTCTTAATATACTACATAAGAGTATCTCAAAACAAAGAGGAGGTAATGACATTAATAAGGGAATGGCCCAGAGGGAGGTACTTAGAGTAAATATTAAAAGTGAAGGTGATAACTATGAAGCTTAAAGAAGTGGACAAGTTAAAAGTTTATACATTGGCTGAGGACTATGCCGGATATAACAGCCCATTTTGGGCGCAACACGGGGTTTCCTTTTTAGTTGAAGTTGAGAGCAACGATGCCAAGCGAAGAATACTCTTCGATACTGCATCCTACGCCGAGCCAATCCTCTTCAATATGAAGCTTTTAAACATTAATCCAAAAACCATAGACATGATTATCCTTTCTCATAACCACTTTGACCACACAGGGGGCCTGCTGGGTATTATGAAGGAGATAAATAAAGAAATACCAGTATTCGCACATTCAAACATCTTTAAAGTGAGTTTTGCCACGGACCCAGAGTTTCTGTATGTCGGAATCCCACCTCTGAGAGGTGGTTCAAAGGAGGAAATTGAAAAACTTGGAGGTACATGGATCTTGAGTAGAGATCCTATACATTTAATGCCAGGGGTTTTCACTCTTGGAGAAATTACAAAGGAAGAGAAAGTTGAATTTGAGAAAAAAGTTACTATCGGTCTCTATAAGCTTGAAAAGGGAAGATTAGTTCCGGATGAGGTCGAGGATGAGATAGGACTTGCAATAAATACCAAAAAAGGCTTAATCGTTATTGGAGGATGCTCCCATCCAGGAATAGTTAGCATGGTTCAAAAAGCCACCAAAATAAGCGGAATTGATCAGGTATACGCTGTTATAGGAGGATTCCACTTAGTAGATGCAGAAGATGAAAGAATCCAAAATACAGTAAATGCTCTTAAGAAGATGGGGGTTAAAAAGGTTTACACTGGGCACTGCACAGGGCTCAAGGCAGAAAGCATGTTTGCAAATGAGTTTGGAAAAGACTTTGAGAAACTCCACTCTGGAAAAGTTATGATTTTCTAGCATCCCTTTTTATTTTTACTTGTTGACCAAGTTGAAGGGTTTTTGGATGCTATTTTAGGTTTTTACCTCGTGAAAGCCTCGTCCTTCAGAGCGGGGAGGAGGTAAAATCACTTCTTGATAACCCCCTATCTCGTCGAGTGCAATCT